>CAJXPD010000205.1 GCA_913057785.1 uncultured Lewinella sp.
TTTCTACTTGACCACGAGATTTGTCAAAGAAGGTCAATGATAAATTCACAACCCTCCTTATAATGGCGATTGAGATAAACTCTGGCACCATGCGCTTGCACAATGGTCTTTACATAACTCAACCCAATCCCAAACCCCTTGCCTTTATACCGATCATCCTCTTGCGCCCGATAGAAGCGATCGAAGATGGAATCTTGATGGGCAGTCGGAATACCTGGACCTTGATCTCTAACAATGATCTGGCGATTGGGCCCCTTTACGCGAGTGATCACTTGTACCTTCGGTGCTGCACCTCCATATTTAATGGCATTATCGATCAAATTATACAGGCAATTACCAAAATGATCTCGATCTACTTCTATTACTGGATCCTCCAAGGTCAATCGCAGGTCTATTTCTCCTTTTTCTTTGGTCAAAAAGGGGTGCAATCGTTCAACAACTTCTTCCAGCAGATGATGCAGATCTACCTTCTCTTTTTCTAATCCATCCCTACCTGCATCAAGCGTCGATAATTGCAGCATACGATCTACTTGCTCCTCCAATCGTTTGCTCTCATTCGCAATTAGGTCCAAATAGGTCATGCGTTTTGCCGGATTATCGCTATGCCTCAATACGGAAGAGGCTAAACGTATGGCCCCTAATGGGGTCTTAAACTCGTGGGTTAGATTATTGACAAAATCATCTTTCATCTGCCCCAATTTTTTCTGCTGGGATAAAGCATTCAAGATGTGGGCAAAAAGGTAGACGAGTATGGCCATCATGAGAATGCTTAGTACAAAGAGCCCAAGTATAGCGCGTTGGGACAATAGTTGTTGATTCGGCATATATAAGCTCATCCAAACGAACTCTTCGGAGGGGAGATAGCCCGGCAGGCGTTTCATTTCGGAAATGGGACGAATCGAGGTCATTTCCGGTGTAACCGCCTCGGCGGAATCGCTTAGAAAGCGGTAGGTAATGATACAAGACATACAGGTACTGTAAGGAGATTCCCGCAGTTCCTCTTCATAAGAAACGGTATTACTCAAGTAGAGGCTGTCGCTACTCTTTTGGTGTAATGCAAAATACACGGGTTCCATAAAACCCGCAGCCTGCATCATGGAATCGACTATGCGCTCCATCTGCTGAATATCCGGAAGTTCTCCTTCCCTCACCATGATCTTTGGCACTATATCTTCTGAGATCTTGACCTGAACCGTCACTTCCGGAGTCAGGTTCATGAGTTCATTATGGATATCCTCTCGCTTCAACTCATAGGAGGTCCAAATCCAATTGGCTTGGACAAGCATCATCCCTAACAAAGCCAGTGATGCTAGTAGAATAATCCCTCGGTATGAAAAAGTTTGTCGCTTCATTCCACACCAAAATACGCTTTCTTAAGCACTGCTTCCAGCTGCTTAAGTTTTCCTTAAGCTTTTTTGTATCTCCTTTAGTTTCCTTCGTTTTTTCAAGGTTTACACGGACCTCAAGAGGCTTTTTCTTTGTAGCAAAAAAGATTACTTATGAAAAATCAGCCCTCAATTATCGACTTCGTATTAGTACTGATATTTATCATGGCCTATGGTAGTGGTATCGCCCAAAATATCACCTTCAATAGTGAGAATTTCAACCAAGAGGTTCTTTCCTATCAACCTACCCAAAGAGACGGCGTTTCTGATAAAGATTTCGGCCGCGGCACCTTCTACTTAGAGCAAACTGTAAAATCTACCGAAGGAAATCCTGCCAATCTAAATGCCGTGGACTACTGGAACATCACCATGGCTTTTATCAAACTGCAGGAACCCAAAGAGCACATCGCACTATCCTTTCAAATGGCAGCAGATAGTGACGCTAAATCACTCTGTTCGGTTCTGGAAGCTTACGGAGAGAAAACTTTGACCTTTCTAGCCAAGCATATCCCGGAACAATCTAGCCAATTCTATGCCGGTTGCGCCGAGATCCTGGCGAAAGAGGAGGTCTTTGATCCAGTTGCCTACGCGAACGAGCATAAGGTAGACCTAGCATTGGTGAAACTCATGGTGGGAATAAATGAAACGGATCAGATGTATCGCAACGACGCGGAGGTGGATTGGTCTCTGCAGACTCCACTAGATGAACGCAACATGGCAATCATTGACAGTCTGTATCAGCAGCACGAGGTCTACGTTGGGAAAGGCTTGGTCGGCGAAAAATTCTCTTCCACCATGTGGGCTGTTATTCAACACTCCACCGTTGAAAAAATGGAAGAATATCTACCTATTGTACATGCAGGTGTACAAGCGGGAGACCTCCATCCTACCCCCCTAAAAATGTTGATTGATCGAATTCACGTTATCAAGCATGGATATCAATTCTTTGGCAGTCAAGGGGGAGCGGAAATAGCTTCGGATGAAGCGCGGGCTGAGATTGAGAAGACTTATGGCTTGAAATAAGCGTCTATAAATTCAACAGAAGTAACACGTATCTGTGGAAATCACTCGATAGATTTTTTTCATATACTAATCAAAGACTTCTAGCTACCTAGGTCAAAAGATAGAGGTATAACTAGGGGTCTTTTTGCTTTTCCCATTGATACACTTAGCTATAACAATATTTGCATTTTAGGTAATTAGTTATAATTTTGTATAACATACAAGATTGCAACTAATGAAAAAGAAAGGTTTAGGTGAGTTTGAAGAATTGGTCTTACTTGCCGTCTGTATCCTGGACGGTAAGGCTTATGGAGTCTCAGTAAAAGAAGAAATAGAGAAGCATACCGGCCGTAGCATCTTATTAGGAGCAGTCCATATCACCTTGTATCGTCTTCAGGATAAAGGGCTACTAGTTTCTGAGCTTGGGGGCAACACGGCAAAAAGAGGGGATAGAAGAAAACGCCTTTTCACTATTACAGACGTGGGAAGCCGTCAATTGCGTAGCTCGCAGGAGGTCCGGCAAAGCATGTGGAAGTTGATTCCTTTCTTAAAGACCGGTTTGTAATGGTGAAAAAGGAGAACAATAACACGCCCAAAATAGCGAACTGGCTATTATCGAAATTTGTTGATGATGCACTTATCGAAGAATTCCTTGGTGATCTTCAAGAAGTGCATCAAGATAGAATATCAACCAAAAGGAATTCCATAGCCAGACTGCAATACTGGTTTGATGTACTACACTTACTCTTTGGTTTTATCTCCCTTAAGGCCATTGTGCCTCATAACCCGGCTATTATGTACAAACTTAATTGGATCCTCAGTTGGAGGAATATCAAAAAGAATCGCATCTTTTCTCTCATCAATATTGGCGGGCTTGCTCTAGGCATGACGGTTGCTTTGCTCATCGGGCTTTGGGTTCAGGATGAGCTGCGATTTAACACCTTTCATGAGCATTATGACCAAGTCTACAAAGTCATCGCGCATCGAGATTTTGGAGATAACATCTATACCGATCACAATATGACCTTCCCCTATGCTCGGATCATTACCGATGAAATACCCGAAGTTGAACAAGCCGTTTGGGTATCGCATAGGCAATCTTCGCTCTTATCTCAAGCGGATAAAGCATTGAAAAAAAGAGGATACACTGTCGGTGGACCATATTTTCAGCTCTTTTCCTGGAAGTTCTTGGAGGGCAAGGCGGAACAAGCTCTATCTGAACCTAAGGCTATTGTGCTCACCGAGTCCACTGCAAAAGCCTTTTTTGGAAACACCTCTCCTTTGCATCAAAGTATCACCCTCAACAATGCCGAAGAAGTAACGATCAGTGGAGTGGTTCAAGATCCCCCACCAAACTCTTCTATCGACTTTGACTTCATCTTACCTTACAATTATAACAAACCTGAGATCCAACGACTGTTGGACCACTGGAACAACTATAGTTGGGACGTCTATGTAAAGACATTACCCAATACGAACATTAAACAACTTGATCAGGACTTAACGGCCATCATGGTAGAGCGAACGGAATCCGAACAGAGCATCTACTTTGCCCATCCAATGGAAAAATGGCATCTGTACAATGAATTCAATGATGGGATTAATAGTGGTGGTAGGATTCGCTATATCCGTCTATTTGGGGTGATCGCAATCATTATACTGATCATTGCCTGTATCAACTTCATGAATCTATCGACTGCTCGATCTCAGAAGCGGTCGATGGAAGTGGCGGTGCGGAAAACCTTGGGCTCGAGTAGAGGGGCTTTAATACAACAATTTTTGACAGAAAGCACGCTGATTGCCTTTCTAGCTTTCCTCGGTGCTATTGCTGCTGTTGGATTTTTACTTCCTCATTTTAATCAACTGGTTGACCGTACGATAGCATTCAATTGGATAAATCCCGTATGGTGGATAGCAGGTACAGGGCTCATTGTTTTTTCTGGTCTGTTGGCGGGGAGCTATCCTGCTTTTCGTCTTTCTGCCTTTATTCCTATTAAGGTGCTGAGTGGTGAAACGGAAAGAGATAGTAGAATATTCACACCGAGAAGATTTCTAGTCGTCTTCCAGTTTGTGGCGACTATCACGCTAATTTCCGCAACGATTTTAGTTTTTCAACAAATCCAATTCATAAAGAATCGAGATCTTGGCTACGATCCTGACAATCTTATTATGGTACCGACTACAGGTTCCATCAATCAAAATTTCACCGCCATCAAGCGGGAACTGCTACAGACAGATTTTGTGGAAGCCGTGAATCGTTCTAGTTCACCGATAACAGATATCTGGTCGAAATCCCCTGCGCCCAACTGGCCGGGTCGCCCACCCGAAACGGACATCTTATTTGGCAACCAATATGTAGATGTGGACTATACACAGGCCATGCAGATTGATCTTTTGGAGGGACGCGATTTTACAGGCGTAGCTGCAGACTCCAATGCCATACTGGTCAATCAGGCTGCAGTAGAAGCTATGGGCTTGGAGCAACCGCTGGGTCAACAACTCGACCAACAAGGAGATAAAGTCACCATCATAGGTGTTCTTGATGATGTGGTAATGGAATCTCCTTTTGCTTCAGTTGAACCTTTGATGGTCCACTATACAGAATATGCTTTCTCGTACATGAACATCAGGTTGAAAGACAATACACCGCCGCAAGGCGCTTTAACCCACATCGAGCAAATTCTCAAAACACATAACCCTGCCTACCCCTTTGAGTATGAGTTTGTAGATCAGGCTTTCGGACAGAAGTTTACCAATGAAATGCTAGTTAGAAAAGTGATCAATCTGTTTGCTGGCTTGGCTATCTTCATTTCCTGCCTGGGATTAATTGGCTTGGTGTCCTATATAATTGAAAAGCGGATGAAAGAAATTGCTATCCGGAAAGTCTTGGGTGCTAGTCAAAAGAACCTGCTCCTTCTTGTGGCTAAGGAGTTTTTAATCTTGGTGCTCATAGCACTTGCGATTGCCACACCGCTTGCCTACTTCGGCATACATGATTGGCTAGACAACTACGAGTATCAAGTAGCTATACAGCTTTGGGTATTTCTATCCGTTGGTGGTCTGCTATTGTTATTAACCTTGTTGATCGTAGGAATCCAAACCGTTAAAGCCGCCTTGGCAAATCCGATCCATGCTATAAGGTTGGAGCGATAGCTTTGGTATAAGGACGGGCATGTAATAAAGTAGTTGGTAGAGTCCTGGCTAAGTAGGCTTAAGGTTTATCCTCCCAACTTAGTCGTTGATAGTCTGGTCCTTCTCGCCATGCACGTTTACCCAATGGATTTTGAGTGGCGGAGCGCAGGTGGGCTTCATCCACGTATCTTAACATAAGATCCGGAGCCCAATCGGAAGGAAGCCCCAATCTACGACATCGTATAATGGATGAGGGGCGATAATTAACATCTTCGATAAAGAACGCATCTGGATCAAAGGATTTGCCGTTCCAATCTGATAATCGAAGATCAAGCGAACGCGCCAACAAGGCCTGACCGGAGAGTAACTTATGGTCTTTTCTTCGTCCTTTACTGCCGGGATTCAGTTTATGCATTCTGGCAAAGGCTTCTCCACCAGACTGCTCATCTAGCCAAGGGCGCGCGGCTTTAATGAGTACCACATGCCCGCCTCCCTGTACACTTACATTTAAAGAATCCCCGCCACGACTTAAATACATGTAGATGGTACCTACAGGCGCCCACATAGCCTCCCTAGCCTTACTTCGCCCATGCCAAGCATGATTGCCTTGATCCGCACCATAAGCCTCTGTTTCAACGATAGCAGCAGCCAACCACAATTCTCGATAACGTCGCCGGATGACCTTGCCGATAAGGTCTTTCGCTACCATTGGTGCCGGGCGATCGAAGAAAGCGGAAGGTAACATAGCAAATAGATACTAGGTTGTGTAAACAGTATGATTCTGGAATTGCATTTGCTAGTGAAAGGTCTTTTAAATATACAAAACTTAGGAATTGTAGAGATTGGGAAAGGCACAAAAAAATCGACCCCACAAGCCGTAGGTCTGCGAGGTCGATACACAATTATCGGTTTAGTCTTTAGTTAGCGCGTGTCATATTTCCAGGTTTACCATCTCCGCGGCGCATATCACAACCGTCTTCAACTAGATTTACGGTGCATACATCGCCATCGATACTGACTTGGTAAACCCCAGTAGTCCCGTGGCAAGGATCTTCTTTGGCAGGGGCTAGGATAGTTACTTTGTCTCCTTCTTGTTTGTAAGCGGCACGTACTTCGATGGAGCCATCGTTACCGAAATCTACTGTTAAAGTACCGTCCGCATTGAAGCTGATCTTATTGGTGATCGCAGTCCCATCTTCCGTTTGCCCTTCCATTAGCCAGGATCCTTGCATGGATTGAGCCGTCAAGGAAGATCCTAGCAATAAGAGTGCTCCAAACAGTAACAACTTTGAAAATTTCATAATTATACTTTGTGGTTATTCAATTGTGGTTAAGTAATGCGTTCTATAAGTGGTTCAAAGGTGCAGGAATTTGACAAGAGCGCTGTATGTACTTGGGTAATGGGCCGACTTTTGGGCGTAACGGACAACTGTCGGGTTTTATCTGGTTAGCTGAAGGATTCAAGAGCAGTGAAGCTGTCCATCTGCAGGTAAAGATCGTCTCTGATACAGAGAAGGGTCTGGACAATACGCTCTAATTCCTGGATTAATTGATCAAAAACAAAAAAGCATTTACCACTCCGAATAGGAGCGGTAAATGCTTACTAGGTATCTTTAGTCAAGTAAAACTATGGGCTTAGCTGATCTATTTCCAGGTATTTTTCTTCGATAGTACTCAAGGCAAATGCTGCTGCTGCCGCTGTAAAGACGGAGTAGTCCAGCGGCCCTTTGAGGCCTGTAGTAAAGGTCATGGCCAAGGCAAATAGAAGTAAAAGAAGACCGCTTCCTTGCGCGACTAAACGTGTTCTAAAACCTACAAGAAGGCAAAGGCCAAAAAGGATTTCCGCTGCGGTAGCGATGGTGCCTAAGGCCGGTATCCAACTTTCAGGCACCAATGGGTTCAGGACCTGCGTATAAGCCAAGAAAGCGTTCCAGTTCCCCCATGCTGCCATCTCTGTCGGCCACCAGCCGAAACGATCTGCCACCGCCGAAAGGAAACTCGCTGCAAGGGCCCATCGCAATCCTAGTTTTATCAATTGCTTATACATAGGCCATTAACTTTGGGCGGGCTGAGGCGTCATACGGGTAGCGCGGCCGATACGATTCCAGGCATTGATATTGATAATCGTCATGATGATATCTGCCACTTTTTCTGCTCCAAAAGCTGCAATTGCCTTGGCGTATAGCTCATTCGTAAGCCCCTGCTGAGAGATAAGCGTGATCTCCTCGGTCATTGCGAGGATGATGCCTTCTTCAGGAGTGAAGAAAGGGGTCTCCTCCCATTGAGATAGGGCGTGAAGGCGGTACTGCTTTTCGCCCTTTTCAATGGCTTCTTTTACATGCATTTGCACGCAGTAGGCGCAGCCATTGATCTGAGAAGCCCGAATCTCTATCAGGAAATATTCGGTAGTGGTAAGTGCACTTTCTCTACAGAATTTGTCGAGCTTAAACAAAGGGGTGTAAGCCTGTGGTCTGACCACAGAGATATTGATTCTTTCGCTATCCATGATTAATTTTTGGTTAATTAGTACACCCAAATTAATCCGCTAGCAGCTGAAAAAAATTAATCTAGTTCAAGAAAACTCATTTTCTCTTCTTGCCTCTGATCTTACTCAAAAATTCGGGTGTGAACCCTAGGTAGGAGGCCAGCATGTATTGTGGTATTCTTTGTACAAAGCCGGGATTGGCTTGATAAAAGGTGTCGTATAGCTCTTCGCCTGACAAGTCGAACATGAATTTCAATCGCCGTTGATCTGCTATTCGAACGCGTTCATTTACGATGCGAAAATAAGTTTCCAAAGCTTGGTGAGATTGGAACAGATGCTCTAGCTTCTCTCGAGTAATGCTCAATACGACCGCATCTTCCAAAGCTTGAATATTCTGGTCACTGGCTTGATGATTCAGCAGACTATCGTAATCGGAAATCCACCAGTCTTCTATACCAAAGGTGATAATTTGCTCCATCCCCTTTGGGTTAATGTAAAACATCCGGAAGCAGCCTTTCACAATGAAGTACTGATGTAAGCAATGCTGCCCCTCTTGCAATAGATAATCCTTTTTGGAAATGAAACGCTCCTTCATTGATTCTTGCAATAGCTCGATCAGTGTTTCGTCCGTAGAGACAAAGCGCTGTATGTGTTGCCGGAGAGCTAGCAGGCTTGTCTTAGATATGCTGGAAATCATCTACCAATTTATGTTCAAAATCAGATAAAAACCCAAACTTGCCGGCAAGATACCTACTAGAATAATGAGGATCAAGGCCCACCATTTACGCTTAGCTCCCTGCAGGTGGCTTTCCCACAATTGCCGATTCCAAATCAGTAAGGGGGTCAATAAAAGGGTTAGAACACCGCAAATAGCTATAACTAGGCTAAAACCGATGGCTGTCCATTCTCCCCCTTCAACCCCAAACCCGATCCCAGAAAAAACTAAGAACAATCCCAGGAGACTAGCTATCAGGAATAGCCGCAATAGCGTGAGCAGAAGAAACTCTAGATTGTACCATTCCTTTTTCATACATTAAGAAGTCCAGTCTTTGATACCTTGTCGATGATTCTTACCGATAGGGAGCAGCTTCTTATTTTTCATCATCACCTGATTCCCTTCAATATAATCAACCTGTTTTTTATTGATGATGTAGGATTTATGGATGCGGCGAAAATCTATGGGCATTTGCTCCTCAAAGCTAGTCAAGGTACGCGGCGTCAAATGAAACTCATTGGCTAGCCAAACTTTGACATAGTTACCATAGCTTTCCAGGTAATGGATGTCCGGTATATTAAGTTGAATCATCCGTTTTTCAGACTTGATAAATAAGCGTTCAGGTTCAGCCATTGATGAAGCGGGATTATCGAGACTAGCTGCTTCTGCTGGCCTCTGCAATTGCTTCAACTCTAGGACACGGTTGACGGCCTTTAAGAAACGGTCAAACCGAAAGGGCTTCAAGAGATAATCAGAAACGGCTAGCTCAAAGCTTTCCAAGGCATATTCTTCATAGGCCGAGGTAATAATTACTGCAGGCGGGCGGGCAAGGGTTCTCAAGAAGTCAAGGCCTTTTAATTTTGGCATCTGGATGTCAAGAAAAATCAGATCTACCTCTTGCTGTTGAAGAAAAACCAAGGCTTCTGTTGCCAGATAACACTGGCCAACAATTTCAAGGTAAGGCGTAGCATTAGCATACTCTAAGATAATCTTATGCGCTAGTGGTTCGTCATCTATGATCAGTGCCCGTAGATTCATGAGTTGTTCTGCTTAAGTGATCGGATTATGAGGCGAAGCTTCTAAACTCAACCTTACTTTATACCGGTCTGCACTAGCTTCAATCTGCAAATCATGCTTATCGGGATACAGTAGCGCAAGTCGTCGCCTCAGGTTTTCTAAGCCGATGCCTCCTTCCTCCTCTGAAACTTGCTCAATAGAGTTTTCACAAACAAATTCCGTTCCCCCATTCTTTGTACTTAGGCTTAGATGTAGATAGCAGTGCTGTTCGGCGGGTTCTATCCCATGTTTGAAAGCATTTTCTACCAAAACAATAAACAGGAGGGGAGCTACATTGGGAATCGGATCGCTAAGGTCCTTTTCAAACTGGAAATCGAGTCGCTTGTGCAATCGAATTTGTTGGAGTTGAACATAATCCTCAATGTACCTGATCTCTTCTTCCAGATTTACCCGTTCTTCTTTTCCTCGATAGATCACATAACGCATGAGTTCAGATAGCTGCAAAACTACCTCAGGTGTTTGTTCGTCCTTTGTGATACTTAAGGCATATAAGTTATTAAGGGTATTGAAGAAGAAGTGAGGATTGATTTGCTGTTTTAGGAGGTCTAGCTCTGTGGCTGTTTTCTCTTTTTCTAGCACCGCCAGTTCACGGTCTTGTCGAAACCATTCATAGGCAATAATCACCGGCACGCTGAACACCATGATCATAAAGGGTAACCCTCCTCCATCTGCCGAAAAGATATTGGTATTGGCCGTGAAGCGATCGAATTGTACTCGCTGGACCAATGGTAAATACCGCAATAAGGTCACAAAAATGGGATAACACAATAAGACGCATCCAGCGACTGCAAAGCCATAGTAAATCACTCCTTTTTCCTTAAAGATCTTCGGAATCAAAAAATAGTGGTTGACATAATAAAAGAAGTAGTACACCAAATAGATCAAGAAGTGTTGTAAACTATCTAATACAAAAACGCCAATTCCCACGACCACCGCACCTATTCCGGCATGGGAAGAATTATAGAGATAGTCGAATGTCGTGAATCCTGCTCCCACTACCGTGAGCAAGCTTAAGATTAGTAAAATGACTTTTTCTAGCCCCAGAGATTCCAACCACTTCATGGGAAGCAGGCCTCGTTGTAGATTATCGCTTAGCAGGATACTGAACTCCACCAACAAGATCACTCCGCCAATAATTGGAATAAAGTTATCCCATCCGCTATCCGCAATCTTTATCCCATCTAAGAACCCACCCCAACTCGCCAAGCTCGCCCGATAATAGTACAGTACAAAAGAATGGGCGATAAAACAGTAGCCCCACAAAGCCCTAACCAGCACTGGCCATCTACCTGTACCAGCAAATGATCGGAACATGCTATACAACAAGACAGGGAGATATAGTCCACAAAGGATAGCAAAGTTGGATAAATAACCCGCCCAGCTATCTTTCGTCACCGTGAGCATTAATAGATAACTTAGGAAGAGGAGGAGCACCACATAGATCCAGGCCGACTGCTTGGTCAAAAAGTCTGCTACGCTATCTAGCCCACCTTGGAGTCTCTTTGGTATCAATGCTATATCACTTTGTAAATAGTATGATGAGATAATGCTATCCTGAAGAAACGGAAAAACCAGCAATCAATCAATTCCTAATGATTAAGGTAAGGATTTGCCTGATGAAAGCTGTAAAATGCCTTGGCAAAGGAAAACCGTGCTTTCATCATGCCTTTTCTAGCGCTCTCCATCTTTTCTTGCTCCCCAAGTCGGTACCGACGAGATTTGAAAAGAACTCAATACCGACCGACTATGAAAAACCTTAGTATCCAACAGCTTACAAAAGTATATAGCAATGGTGTGAAGGCAGTGGACAACCTCAGCCTAGAAATTGGCCCAGGAATGTTCGGTCTGCTAGGGCCGAATGGAGCCGGAAAATCCACCCTAATGCGTACCATAGCGACCTTACAAAGTCCCGATTCAGGAAGCATCAACTTTCATGGCATTAATGTGCTTGAAGACCCTATGTCCTTGCGAAAAATATTGGGATACTTGCCGCAAGAGTTTGGTGTATATCCAAAGGTCTCCGCCGAACGCCTCTTGGGATATTTTGCCCGATTAAAAGGGGTAGAAAAGAAGCAGGAAAGACAAGCCCTCATTCAGAAGGCATTGGAAGTGACCAACCTTTACGAGGTAAGGACAAAACACGTTAGCTCTTATTCCGGTGGTATGAAGCAAAGATTTGGCATTGCCCAAATGCTGTTGAGTAAGCCCCAGCTCATTATTGTAGATGAGCCTACAGCCGGCCTGGATCCAGCGGAACGGCAACGTTTTCTAAATATCCTTCGAGAAATCGGAACGGAACATACGGTCCTTTTCTCTACCCATATCGTGGATGATGTGAAAGAGCTGTGTCACGAAATGGCGATCATGAATGGCGGACGCATCCTTCAGCAAACCACTCCTGAAGCAGCTTCAGCCAAGCTGAAAGACCAAATCTGGACCAAACCTATCCAGCGCGAAGAACTGGAACAAATCCGGTCAGACTACACCCTACTCTCCTCCCATTACAAGCGGGACAATACACTATACGTACGTATCCATAGCGCTGAAAGACCTGGACCTGAATTCATCACCAGCGAGCCTAACCTAGAGGATGCTTATTTCCTCGCCTTGCAGCAGGCCAATAGTGCGGTCTAAAACTGTTGCTCAAAACGCTATCCATTCACTCCACAAGACAAATTTCAGGATCATGTTTAGTACGATTTTCCGATACGAATTCCGCCACTGGCTCCGTCAGCCCGTTATCTACATATACGCTGCTTTCTTTCTCATCATTTCTTTGGGAACGATGTGGGGAATGGCAGCGGAGGCTTCTTCTGAAGTGGTACGAATAATCAATTCACCGCGCCAAATCAACGTCATGGCGAACCTATTCAACACGCTCATGCTCTTCTTGCTGCCTTCGATAATCGGTTTATCAATATATCGGGATTTTCAAAGCAGGATGTACACCTTACTATATGCTTTCCCCTTTAAGAAACGAGACTACCTACTCGCAAAACTCCTCAGTGCAGTTACCATTGTCATCATTATCATTGCTATGATTGGTCTTGGGTTTGCCCTTGGGGCAGGGCTTCCAGGCGTAAATCCTAAAGCCGTAGTACCATTTGATGCGATCGTATATGCTCAATTGTATGGGCTTTACTTAATTCCCAACATTCTTCTTTTCGGGGCCATCGTTTTTGCCATTGTCAGCTTCAGTCGAAACATCTACGCGGGATTTATAGCAGTTATTCTCATCATCATCTTACAGCTAATCATTGAAAGTATTTTGAAAGGGGTAGAATGGCGTTATCTGGCGGCTTTGCTGGATCCACTTGGGGATGAAGCGGTGAAGTACTATACTCGTCACTGGACTTTGGCGGAACGAAATTCGCTTACCCTGCCAATAGATGGAGTGATCATCTATAATAGATTGCTCTGGACAGGAATTGCCTTGGCGATCTTTGGTTTTGTCTTCCGCTACTTCTCTTTTCAACAACAAGCCTTTTCACTTTCCAGCAGGAAGAAGCCAAGTCAGCAGCTGGTCAAGAGTCAGCTTGCCCCCATCATCGATATCCAATTACCTAGGGTGCAATTCAATTTCACCCCGCTCCATCAATTGCGCACCGCTTGGCAGCTTTCTAGCTTTGACTTTCGAGAAATCGTACTGAGTTGGTCCTTCATTAGTATTGTCTTGGGTGGACTGTTGGCCATCTTCTTCCAGCAAGCGGAGATGAATGCGGCTTATGGTTTCAAGTTGCTGCCTATGACCTGGAAGATGCTGCACATTCCCAGCTTCATTTACGCTGGTCTTGTCAACTTGATCACCTTCTTATTCGCAGGTTTGCTGCTCCATAGAGCCCGCCTTCATCGCATGAATCATTTGATAGATATAAATCCCTTACCCAACTGGGCGTTTCTTCTTTCTAAGGTAATCGCATTGGTTAAGATCCAGATGCTACTACTATCCTTTATCATCATTGCCGGGGTGACGGTGCAGATAATCAATGGATTTTATGATTTTCAATTTGGCCTGTACTTTTTTGAAGTCTACGGATTGTACCTGATTCATTTCATCATATGGGTGTGCCTAGCCATCTGCATCCAGAGCCTTTTATCAAACCCATATTTAGGTTTCTTCTTGTTACTCCTTATTCCAATGGGCATGATCACCTTACCGGGTTTGGTAGACAAAATAGGTTTGAGCTTTTTGAAGCAAGAGGTATTTTGGTACAATCAAGTACCTGGCTTTGTAATTGGCTTCAACTATTCTGACCTAAATCAATACGGCTCTTATTTACCCACCTATTGGGCCTATAAGTTTTATTGGCTGGTTGGCGGTTTTGGCTTATTACTAGTAGCCTATCTTTTCCAGGCCCGAGGTATTGCTTTCTCCTTTCGGGAAAGATTAGCTATCGCAAAAAGGAGGATGAATCGGCCCCTACGAATGGGATTGCTACTTTCGCTTATTGTGTTCTTATCCTTAGGCACCTCGATTTTTTTGGAAGAAAATGTATGGCATAAAACACGCGTAAGCAATGACGATGAGACCACCTTTAAAGTAGAGAACGAAAAACGTTACAAACGCTATGAGGACCTTCTGCAACCGCAACTCTCAAAAGTAGAAGTTGAGGTAGACCTATATCCCAAACAAAAGCACTTTGCTGCCAGAGGGACCTATACCCTGATCAACAAGTCCGAAACTCCCATCGACACTCTATTGATAGCACATAGTTATCGTGAAAAAAGCACTTATCAGCTGGCTTGGCCGAGCACCTTTATCGTAAAAGATACCCTCGTCAAATTTGATATGATTCAACTGGAAGCCTCCTTAATGCCTGGAGATAGTATGCAATTGCAGTTTCAGGTAACTAGCGAAGATGACAGCTTTTTCCACACTGACCCGCGAGTCATACAAAATGGAACCTTTTTAGGGAGCCAAGTATTTCCAAAACTGGGGTATAGAGCCGTGGAATTAACAGACAACGAAAAACGCAAAAAACATGGCCTCCTTCCAAGAGATACTGACCTGCCTTTACCATCAGATAGCACTGCCTTGGGCTACGCCAACCCAGCCAATGAAATAGGCTGGGTTGAACTTGAAGCCATTGTATCTACCACCCCAGAACAAGTGGCTTTGGCTCCCGGTATTCTGCAGCGAGAATGGGAAGAAGAAGGAAGAAGATACTTTCATTATCAGACCGATCATCGCATTACCCCACAATACAGTTTCCATTCTGGTCAATTTTCTATACAAAAAGACAAATGGAAAGATGTAGATATCATGGTCTACTATCACCCCGATCACGCCTACAATTTGAACAGTATCATAGAAGGCGTAAAAGCCTCATTGGATTACAATACCCAATACTTTGGACCCTACCAGCATAAGGAATTGCGAATCGTTGAATATCCGCGTACCGAAGGGACCTTTGCTACCGTAATGGGTAATCTGATGCCCTATTCCGAATTGTATTGGATTGGAGATGTTTCTGCCGATGGCATTGATCTACCCTACTATGTTTCAGCCCATGAAACCGCCCACCATTGGTGGGGACATCAAGTAAATCCAGCCAATATTAGAGGTGGGCAAATGGTGACTGAATCCATGGCTGAGTATGTAGGGCTTAAGGTCCTCGAAAGGAGATATGGCAAAGCGATGATCCGCCGTTTCCTGCGACATGATCTGGATCTCTATTTGGAGGGCCGTGCGAATGAGCGTGGTGAAGAACCTACATTGCTTGCCGCCTATCCACACCAGGAATACGTTAATTACCAAAAAGGTGCCCTCCTTTTCTACGCCCTTGGCGATTTCCTTGGAGAGGAGCATTTAAATGCAGTTTTTGCTTCCTACCTATCCGAACATGCCTACCAGGGTCCTCCTCTGCCCCATTCCTTGGGCTTGCGCGATGCGATCGCCGAAATAGTTCCGGACTCGCTATCCTATATATTGAAGGACTTTTTCGAAACGATCACGCTCTATGACAACAGGGTAGTAGAAACTGAATGGGAACATTTGGCTGATAGTAGCTATGTTCTCCAGGTACGCGTTCAAGCAGGGAAATTTAGGAGTGATGGCTACGGTAATCGGCGATATAGTGATAATGCTATGGATTCGCTAAGTGTGACGCAGGAGAAAGGTAAAGTCCAGTACTCGCTTCCCTTGCAAGATTTTATTGAGATTGGTGTCTTTGGAGAGCAAGAGCAAGATGGAGAGCGATTACCCATTTATTTACAAAGACATAGGTTCACTACTATGGATACCCTATTTTCGATCCGCCTAGATCAACGCCCAGTGGAAGTGGGGATTGATCCCTATCACAAGCTGATCGATATACAGCCAGAGGATAACCGACGGAAGGTGAACTAAAAATCGAAACGCTGAGGCGGGACAAAGGGCCCGCCTCAGCTTCTATTCTTTAGTTATATGCTACGTAGATTGTGTCTAATCTAATCGCTTGCCCTCAACAGGACGACCTTGCTGGTAAAAGATCACTTTAACTACCTCTTGGTCGTCATTTTTCACAAACTCTAACTGTCCGTCAAATCCACGATAGAAGAACTTCTGCTTCGCTTCCGCATAAAGTGGAGTAAGTGGATATGGCCCCAATTTAGAATGAAGCAAGTTGGCTTTTTCAGAGATATGCATGATCTGACCTCTCCCAAAATCATACTTTCCTACAAAAGGCTTAAGCTCTTTTTTGCTCATACTGATAGCTGAGCGAATTGGGGCAAAACGTTTCTCAGCATCTACAGCCATGTCTCTGAGGTGCTCATGTAAGCTGTAGACGGGGCCACTCGCATTATATGTGTTACCTAGAACGGCTACAACAAGGTCATGATCCAAGAAAACACTGAGGTAGGTATTCGTTCCCGATTGCTGGCCACCATGGCGAAGGATTCGTCCATACACCTCATCCTTCACTAGATACCAGCCTAAACCATAAGGTGTACCTTTCCATTCTACGTCCGCAGGTTGCCCCATCTGCTCTAAGCTTTCTCTCGTAATCAAGTCATTATCCAATACTGCCTTACCAAAGTTCAATAGGTCTTGAACGGTAGATAAAAATCCTCCTCCAGGGTACTTTAGGCTCAAATCTGTCTGCTTATCCGCTATGACTTTACCTTTACTAATTTTCTTGTATAAGCGGGACTGATTGGGGTAAGATTGTCCAAAAATTTCTAGGTGAGTATTGGGCATCCCCGCTACACTCCACACATTCTCTTTCATGTAGTCTGCATAAGGCTCCCCAGTCACTTTTTCTATGATGCTACCTAATATCGTATACCCATAGGTACTATACAAATAGGCCGTACCAGGTTTGCTGTTCAAAGGGCGATCTTTAAACAAATCAATGGCCTCATCCAAGGTATTGAAGTGCATGCTTGGAAAACCTTCTTTCTTGCTGGCATAAAAGGGTGTGCCTGAAACATGACCCAATAGGTGTCTAACTGTAATATCACCTTCTGGTTTCCGGGGGTAATCCTTCAAATAGGTCTGAATGGGAACATCCAGCTCAATCTTTCCTTGTTCTACCAATTGCATAATGGCGATGGCTGTCATAGGTTTGGCAATAGAAGCGATGCGGTGTCGCATTTCGCCTGTCGCAGGCAATTGATTTTCTACATCTCGATAACCGGCACCGCCTTTCCAAATGGTTTCTCCTTGATAGTAGACACCGGCAGATACGCCAACCATTTCTTGTAGTGCGATGTGTTGTTGTAAAAGAGAATCTGCTTTCTCCTGGATTCGAGTTTTGTCCGCCTCAGCTAGTGCTTGAGTTGGCTGAGCGAGGAGAGTGGTAGTGCTTAAGCAAATAATAATCAGAGTAGCAATACAAATAAGCTGTTTCATATCTCTTTATTTTTTGAGTTTTTGTAGTGTGTTTTGTTGTTGACAATTCAAAGGTGAGGGAAAAAAGAAGGCCTTTTTCAGGAAAGCGACTGGTAAGGATTTGCATATGCCGGATGGCTTGCTAGCGTCGACTAACCCATTCGACCATAGTTTGGCTTGATTCGGGGGTAGGAAATGCCAGTTCGGCGAGAAGTGGTCAGATAAGCGCGATAGATTGTATTTTGAGGGCATGAATCGATTTCAACCTTATATACAATGGCTTTTAGAACGGCGAGTGCTCCTGCACGTGCTTGCCTGGCTCGGCTTTGTGTTAGGATGGTTGATCTATGCTTCTTTGTGGGGGAATAACTTCTATGAGTTGGTCGTAAATAAACTTTGTTATCTGCCGCCACAAATTATCGCTACTTATCTATTGCTGTATTATCAGCTACCTCAACAAATATATAAGGGGAAATACGTCGCCTTTGTGCTTCTTTTAGTGGCCAATATGTATTTCAACACAGCCTTGGCTCGATGGATCAAGATCTACGTTTACGAACCGATCATGAATCAGAATTTGGCTCCAGATAGTATTTGGTCCATTTTAACTGAAGTCTACCCCTTGCTAGGTCAGTATCTACTTTGGGTGGCCATTCCCCCCGCCTTGGCCGTCATTCTAAAATTACTAAAAACCCATTTTTCGGAGATGGGGCGATATGAACAGCTGCAGAAAGAAAAGGCCACAGCTGAGCTGAACTTCCTACAAGCCCAATTGCATCCCCACTTTCTCTTTAACACCTTAAATAACCTCTACACTTTAAGCTTGCAGAAGTCGGCCATGACCCCAACGCTGGTATGGAAGCTATCAGAAATCGTGGATTACATGTTTGAGGAATGCAAGGCTGACCAGGTTCCCATTCAAAAAGAAATTCAATTACTACAGAATTACATTGACCTGGAACTTTTGCGATATGGGGATCGCCTGGCGCTGTCTTTTGCGCATGAAGTTGATGAGCCTAATACTTTCATGGCGCCCCTGGTTCTACTGTCCATGGTCGAAAATGCTTTTAAGCATGGTGCAAGTGGAGATATGGGTAAACCCATCATCGATATTAGCCTTAGGGTTCAAAAAGGACATTTGTACTTCCGCGTTTTTAACAGCAAAGTGAAGAGCGTTCAGGTCGATGAGACCGCTTACAAAAAAGGGATTGGAGTGGCTAATATCAAACGACAATTAGGACTTAGATATCCAGGCAGCTATCAATTGCAAATCAATGAAGAAGCCACTAGCTATGAAGTGATTCTAGACCTACATTTACAAACGCAAGCGATGGAACTGATCAGCTGATGGAGGAGGCAAACACAAAAATAACGCGCCTCTTGGGCAATCGCTGGCTTAGCCATATCCTATTTTGGTTAGGGGTACTGCTCTCCTACCCTATTCTTTCCTTAGGGATGGAGCAGTCTTTTTCTGGCGCTGTGATTATTAAACTATTCTATCTGCCCACCCAATTGATTGCGGCTTACCTCTTGGTGTACTACCAACTACCAAAATTGCTTTATCCAGGCAGATATGTTGCTTTCATCTTTTCCTTGTTATTGAGTTTTTATCTTCTCAGTACCCTTACGCATGGAATAATAGATCATCTGTTGATCCCCAATTTTGCGCCGGAAGCAGAACGTACCAACTGGCAAGATATATTCTTCCGTTTTCAACAAATAGATGCCTTCTACGTGATATGGGTTTATTGGGTCGCTGTAGCCTTTGCTTCCTTGAAGTTGATCAAGCAATCCTTCGAGCGCAAAGCAGCCATTGAGGAATTGGAAAAAGAAAAAATACAAGTTGAATTGGACACCCTGCAGGCGCAGTTGCATCCCCGATTCCTCTCTAATACCTTAAAGACGATTCACCGGCTGAGTTTGGAGCAATCTGATGCAGCTCCTGAATTGATTGCCAGCTTGTCAGATATGTTGGATTATATGTTATACCAGACACAATCCAAGACAGTACCCTTGGCGCAGGAGGTGGAAATCTTACAAACTTTTTTTGAAATTGAAGCATTGCGTCAAAATGGCAATATGAGCCTACACCTAGCCTGGCCTGAGGAAGTAAATGGCGCACAAATCAAGCCACTCCTCCTCTTCTCCATGGTGGAGAATGCGCTAGTGCAAGAGGATAGATCTAAGCAAGAGGATTTCGAATTTAGTTATCAAATGGATTATCGGGATCAGGAACTGACCGTTACTATCAAAAGTACTCAAGTAAGAAGCAATTATGCCGAAGAACCTACTGCCCTCCAGCAGCAACTCAATTGGTTCTATCCAGATTTACATCAACTACATTGGAAGGCCGAGCCCAATCGATTGCATGCCAACTTAAATGTACAATTATGAGTAAAAAGGTAAAATGTTTAATTGTGGATGATGAGCCCTTGGCGCTGCAATTGATACAAGCACATATCGAGCGACTGCCGCAATTGGAAATTGTGGCAGCCTGCCAAAATGCGTTGGAAGCCTTTGATCTCTTAAAGAAAGAACAGATTGATCTCATTTTTCTTGACATCCAAATGCCCGTACTAACCGGTATTGAATTCGTCAAATCACTTCAACATCCACCCAGTATCATTTTCACCACGGCCTATCGGGAGTATGCTGTTGAAAGCTATGAATTAGAGGTAGTTGATTACCTACTCAAACCCATCACCTTCACCCGTTTCTTCAAAGCTATCAATAAATACCTCAATCAGAACCAAGCACCTGAAGCGCCCCACCCTGCACCCCGGACGGCCCCTGTTGTCGAAGTTCCAGATGATGACTTCCTCTATGTAAATGCTAATAAAAAGCGGATTAAGGTCTCATTCAAAGATGTAGAATATATAGAAAGCTTGAAAGACTATATCCGTATCCACCAAGCCAACGGCAGTATCACCACCAAGGAAAAGATCAGTGAGTTTGAGTTAAAATTACCGGCTTATTTTTTGCGAATACATCGTTCCTTTATCGTGAATACCCAAAAAATAACAGCCTACACGGCGCACGATGTTGAAATCCAGGAGAAAGAGATTCCTATTGGCGGAAGCTATAAGAAGGAAGTGTTTGAGAAATTAGGAGGATGAGTTTAATGTTTAATGTTTAATGTTTAATGTTTA
>CAJXPD010000206.1 GCA_913057785.1 uncultured Lewinella sp.
GCAAAGAATGAATCGCAACTTGCATTAATTAGTAGTGATCGTCAACTCCTACTGATGGTTTCAGAGGAGTTACCGTCCTTAAATACCTAAAGTAAAAAACTCGACCATGAAAAAGCTCTTCCTCCTCGTCTGCACACTTATTACCTTCCTGGCCTATTATCCACAATCCGACCAAGTCTCCATCGAAATTAGTGTAGAAACGCCTGTAGAATCTGTAGAGGTAACTTGCCCTATCGATGGTTTCATTCTATGGAATCAAAAACAGGATACCTTATCAAGCGAAGGAAATGGGAAGTTTAAGCAAAGCTATGCCCTTTCTCAAGCTGGTCCTTTCAGAATCAAAATTGGAAAACTGAGATTTCGAACCCTGTTTGAACCCGGCCAACACTATGACATCAAACTGGAAGGCCAACAACTCCTCTTCAGCGGAAAAAATGCCGCAGGTCTAACGCTCTTTAGTCAGCTCAAACGTCCAGGCTATACCTTTACCGAGAATACCAAATTTGCACAGGATACCACCGCTGCACAGATTACAGAGAAGATAGGTACCTTGATCCAGCAAGAAAAGGAACAGTTCCAGCAACTGGAAGCCCAAGGGAGTATTACCAGAGAATTCCGGGAGTTAGCCTTCCGAGACATTGACTACTATTATGCAAAGAAGACACTTGACATCATCCTAAGTAAAGAAACCAAAAATGAGCCATTGGAGGCATCACTAGTGGCTTTGATGGACAAGACAATCAAAGAAAACCCTGTGCAACTATCTGGCTTCATTCCTGAAGATTGGGATTACTTCGCCGACAGCGTCATCATCTATAAAAAGACCTATGAACTAAAGCAGGCTGGAAAGATCACTAGTGAAAAATTAGATGCATTATACGAGGCTGGTGAGCTACACAATTGGCGCTTACCCTTGATCAATGATCAATTATCTGGACAAACCAAAGAACACTACCTCGCCTTCTACTTATATGATAGAGCTGTTCAGTCAAGATTCGAAAAGAGTCTAGTGGGAATATTTAAAAGCTTCGAGCAAGAATTCCCAGAAAGCTCATTCACGCCTTACATCAAGCCACTGATTGACAAGATCGTTACCTACCACGAGCGAATTGAAGCACCATTGTCCGACAAGGTCAAAATATTAGATGGCAGCACGATCACTAATTTTGATCAATTGCGAGAACAGCTAAAGGGACAAGCCTATTACGTAGACTTATGGGCAACTTGGTGCAGCCCTTGCAAAATGGAGTTTAAACACAATGTGGCTATCGATCCCGTATTGAAAAATGCAGGCTATGAAAAACTATACATCTCCATTGACAAAGCTAGCGCTCGAGAAAAATGGATCGACAACATCAAGTACTTTGGGTTGGAAGGAACCCACCTACTCGCCTCCAAAGCATTTGTGGAAGACTTCGCTACCCATCATTCCCTGCAAAAAGAGATGCTGATCATTCCTCAATACCTTATTGTAAACCAGGAAGGAGAGGTAGTCAGTAGAGATGCACCTAAACCGAGCCAATCGGACATGTTAGGAGCTGCGTTGAGCTCTCCTAGGCGATAGGGAGTCGAATTCTAGCGTCAATCTAAACCTGCATCAATGGATAGGCAATATGCTTAATTGTCTATCTTGTCGACCTATGCAAAAGACAATTAGACCTTTTCCGCTAATCCCCTTGCTACTTTTGTTCTGCCTTAGTGCCTGCCAGTCGGGAGTAGACACGCGTGTTATGGATTTTGCTCAATTGCGGATAGATAAGACCCTAGTGAACGAGATTAGGCTTTCGGAAGAGCAGAAAATAGACGCCCAGATTGGCGCACGTACCCTTCATGAAATGCTACTAGACGGCGACTTCTTACCCAGTGGGTGGGTGGCGGATCCCCCTCCTAGCTTTTATGAATTAAAGCGAGTAGATAGAGGCGCTGATCGAACTTTACTATTCTACGCAGTCTCTTTTGTAGAAGGAGAAATTGCAGAAATCAAAGTGGCCACCTTAGAAGGGGAGCAATTGCTGTATAATTACCTCATTTGGTCAAATGTAAAGTATGGAGATCCATATACGATGATAGAACTGCAAGAAGAGAATGGTACGATACAGTTTTATCATGAAGGAGAACTGCGCTTTACCTATAAACCCGATGAAGGGAAAGTCGATCAGTCATAATGGATAGAAACCTTCATTTTCGCCCTATCACTGCTGGCGATCAAGCATTCTTGACGGAGATGCTTTATCTGGCGTTTTTCGTGCCAGAGGGCGCAGATCCTTTCCCAAGATCAATCCTGGATCGCCCTGATATCCTGAAGTATCACAAAGAATATGGAAAAAAAGGAGACTATGGCTTCCTGGCTTTTAGCGGACAAGAAGCTCTTGGTGCGATCTGGTGCAGGCTTCACAATCACGATGATCCAGGATATGGCTTTGTCCGATCTGATGTACCAGAGTTAAATATTGCGCTACTCCCTCAGGCGCGAGGAAAAGGAATTGGACAGCAGCTCATGCAGTACCTAGAACAAGACCTTCGAGCGGAAGGAGTTCCGGGGATTAGCCTCAGTGTGGATAAGCGGAACACAATCGCGCACCATATATACCAAAAACTCGGTTATGAACAGGTGAAAGAAGAGGGGACGGCCATCACTATGTTGAAGTTATTTTGACAAACACAGCGGTAGATTACCCCCTTTTTATTTAGTCACCGTATTTTCCCACAAATTTGCAATATGAACCGATTCAGTTTACTCGTCTGTTGTATCGTAATGGCCTTAGGACTTCATGCCCAAGATTTTTCGCTTTTTGAGAAAAGGAATTTTCAGGCTAAAGATGGCGGAGTTCTACCCTACCGTATACTCCTGCCGGACAATTATGATCCTGCAAAAAAATATCCTCTAGTACTCTTCCTACACGGGGCTGGGGAACGAGGAGACGACAATGAAAAGCAACTGGTTCATGGCGTAAAAACCTTCCTGAAAGCAGCACATCGAGAGCAATTTCCCTGCATTGTCGTTGCTCCGCAATGTCCCACAGATAGTTATTGGGCTTCGCCGAAATTTGAGCGTACCAAATACCCCATTGATTTCGACTTCAACTATGAATATGATGAAACGGTTGCCCTCGACCGAGCTATGCAACTTACACGCTCCATCATACGGAAAGAAGCGGTGGACAAAAAACGCGTATACATTACCGGATTATCTATGGGTGGAATGGGGACCTACGAAGCTGTTTATCGCTATCGAAAGTTATTTGCGGCCGCCATTGCGGTATGTGGCGGGGCAGATGTTGATGCCTATAAAAAGAAACACGCCAAGATCCCGTTTTGGCTATTTCATGGCGATGTTGATGGTGTAGTAGAAGTAAAGCACTCAAGAGCAATGAACGAAAAACTTCGCGCCCTTGGAGCGGAAGTCCGTTACACGGAGTATGCTGATGTCAATCATAATAGCTGGGAAAAAGCGTACGAAGAATCAGAATTGCTTCCTTGGTTATTTGCCAAAAGTCGCAAATGAGGCATTCTTTTTTTGAACTCTCTCGCGCACGCCAATGGACCTTAAGTATCACCGCTGCGATCCTTGGCGCCCTCCTGATTCTCAGTAGCATTTTCCTATGCATGTACTGGCAAGAACCTTGGTTATTGCTATTGTTAATACCCCTCTATTTTGTTTTTGCCCAACTCCTAGACATTCCATTTGGTCATCTAAGAGGTACCTTAGTCCATTACTCTCCCATGGTAATTGTGCAGCCAATATCAGGGACTTGGCATTTGCATACGACCACCTTATTCGATCAATTATTCGCCCTTCCTCACAAGGATCCCAAGCTATCCAACCAACAACAAACCTTAATCTGGATTCTTGACGGCTTTCTGGCACTAATTGAGGAACTGAAGGACCAGCCCAACATTCCACTCGTTGGAACTACCCATTTTCTGAGTGTAAGGCGAGCTGAGAAACTAGGATTTACGATTCAAACCGCAGATGTAGTTAGTAGATTCATACTGATCATCAATTATTTGAATTTGGTGCTCAGCATGTCTATCTCCAAAGGACGATTGCGTTTTCCCAAGCTTGATCAGGTTCGAAAGTTTCAAATCAGTTCCACTGATCTAATCAGCAAAGAAGCCTTATTGCGCAACTGGAGAACACAATTAGTAAGAAGGAGTCAAAGGACTTAGTCTTCCATCAAAACTACAGGCTCGCAGCTTGAAAGATCAACAACTCTTCTGGCTCTGCAGTAATCCTAAAGAATCCGCGCAAGCGCTTATAAAGGGACGATTTCTCTGTTTTAGTCATCAACTCGAAGTCGTCTACTACTTTGAAAAAGGCCTTTTTTTTGCTTCTGAGTAGCTTCAGTACAGGCTTCAGCATGTGATTCGATTCTGTAATACCTTGGAATATCGGTTCCTTCAGTTTCTGTTGCCCGAGATCGGAGCGAGGAGCAGCATAAGGGGCATCCACCCAAGCTGAAAAATCAAAATCATATGGCACTAGTACCAATGCCTCTCGCTCTCCCTGTTGTATCAACTTCAAATTCCGAATAGGATGAATACTCCAATCGGTGTTTCCAATCATCATCTGGAAAGCTGCAATGTAAGTATGCTGAATCGTATCCAGTTGCCCGGGCTTGAAGGAAAAAGCATCCACTTCCTCTCCATTTAATCGATCTGCCAATTCATCAATATCTTCTAACAGTATCCCCCAACGCTCAATGGGCTCCACTCTTTCTTCTACATCCTCATAGCGTACCTGTACCAACTGAACCCGAAGACTCTGAAGGCTAGCCTCGTTATAGAGTCGGTAAGCCAAATACTCTCGAAAGATCAGTTGGGCTGAAAGCAAACTATCTGCCAAGCAGTGGGTAACTAACTTCAGATCATCCTGCTTGGCCAAGCCCGCCTTACCTAAAGCTTTTTTGGACAACTCTAGCTTCAAAGGAGGGAAATCACAAGTTTTTCGGCGGAACTTACCGCGAGGACGGAGATCTAGATTCCAATCATACTCTGTACCATTTTTTTCATACTGTAGTCTTGCGGTCTGCCAATCGTCATTTCGCCCGTCTTGAAGCAAAAGCGCTAAATCTGTAGAAATAGTGATAGAAAGTGGGTCATCTTGTAAAATCTTCCCGATTAGACTTGGCGGCTCGGCCACCGGTTCGAACATGGAAGCTTGCAATTGAGTACCCAGGATCAGTCCACAAATGACTATTACCGTCTTTTTCATACTAAACATATCCTTTTCATTTGATAAAGAGCAGGGCGGACCAACGCAAGAGTCCACCCTGTACAAAAATGCTACTAGTCGTGTAGGAACTTACAACTGAATTCTTGTATGTATATGTATCTTAGGGTATTGTACCACTATTGGGCACTTGATTTTAACCTATCTTATTTCTCCTGCACGTCTAGTTCCTTACCTAATTATCTCCACCACTTCTTACCCTGCTGATGCCACTCTTCTTACCTGGCGCGGCAGGTATTGCTACTCCCTCTTCCATTATCATCGGTAGGTCTCCATCCGATACAATGATCTTAGCATTAGGCGACTTCGATAATTCCATGAAAGCCTCTATCGCCTTGAATTGTAGAATAGCAGGACTCAAGCCTTCAGCAATGATCTTCTGAGCGTCTCTGATACCTTTCGCCTCAATTCGCTTTTGCTCTGCCTCACGCTCTGCTTGTTGCAATACAAACTCCATTCTCTGTGCGTCTTGTTCTGCTTCCAGCTTTTGCTCAATTGCTCTTGCTAAACTCGCTGGGAGTCGGATACTCTTCAATAGTACGGCATCGATAACTAGTCCTTTTCCATCTAGGTACACCATCATTTGCTCTCGAATAGCCTTCTCAATCGTGGTCCGTTCACCCGTATGCATATCCTTCGCATAGAAGCGGGAGGTCACATCAGCTACAGAAGAACGGAATACAGGAAGAATGATGTTTTGCTCGTAGTTCTGTCCAATGTTCCGTAGGATAGAAGGAGCTTCCTTGGCAACCACTCGGTAAAGAATCGACACTTCAGATACAATATTCAATCCCTCTTTAGAAGGTATACTCAATCCTACTTCCAGGTTTTCCGTCTGTGTAGAAATCTTGATAATACTGGTAAGGAAGGGGTTATAAAAACGTAATCCTTCCGTGTAAGTCTTGTCCGCATACTTTCCTAAAGTACGCTTCACTCCTACTTCTCCTTCTCTAATTGTGGCACAACTGGTAAAGAAAATGATTAACAGCAATAAACTGGTCCATTTTGAAACTTTAGATTTAGTCATAGCTTATCTTTTTTGTGTGACAAAAAAACAGTAGGGAGATTCCATACTAGTGGCTATGGTTGTAGCGTAAAGCCATAGCCGAACAAATGGGGTAATGCTTTCTGTTGTCCGATAAAGTTTGATGTAGGCGCTTATTCTTGTACGTATACGTATTGTTGTTTTGCCCTAAAATTATTGTAGAACTCTACCATCGAGCTAAGATTTTGATAACGGAACCCCACTTTCCCCAAACGCTTATGTAAGTACTTAGCATTGGGGAGGTGCCGTTTGATCATCTTTTTGTAATTGCCAGAAGTAATTTCTACCACCTCGCCATTCACACCCAAAAAGAATCGTTGCTCTTGTACCACTCCCGCTGGGATTTCTCTGAGTCCAGTATCAATGGTCTCTGGACGTAAGTAAGAGTAGACAAATAGATTAAGGGGACCCTTAACGATGTGCTGCGCAGCAACAAGTCCATTATCTACTCGGATCATCACCAAATCGTTATTGGCAGTCGATGTAAAAGGCATCCATAAAAACAAAGCTAAAAGACCGAGAATGGACAGCTTTCGATGTAAGCCGGGGAATGAATTGAGCACGACATCTAGGCTTGGGTGTGAACGCGATGATAACTTTTTCATAGCTTTATACTTTCTAGGGCTTTTTTCTAAGAAGCTTGCATCGCCGGTATACGATTGAGCTCTTTTATGTTCTTTTTCAACATCTTTCTCGCAATATAGATGCGACTCTTTACTGTACCAAGGGGCATATCTAAGGTTTTGCAGATCTCTTCGTATTTATACCCTTGGTGAAGCATTAGAATGGGAATACTGTACTTCTCATCTAACTTATGAATCAAGCCAACCACATCATTCATCGCCAAATTCATATCCCCCTCATTAGCTGAACTCAGATAATCCTGATACAGTAAGAAGTCATCAGCAGAATGATCAAATATCTTTCCACGGCGCTTCTGGGCTCTAAAATTATTGATGAAAATATTCTTCATGATTGTACTCAACCATGCTCTTAGATTGGAATCAGCAGCAAGTTTTTCACGATACCTAAATGCTCTTAGGGCTGTATCCTGAAAAAGATCCTCTGCCTGATGTACATCCTGGGTAAGCTTGTAGGCAAAACCCATCAAATATTTAGAAAGTTTATCGAACTCTATAGCGAAATTATTAGTACTCATATCTTCATTAATATTTTTACAATTAATGATAATAGCTTTACTATCTTTTATAATTGTAACGCCATACACAAACATTTGTTCTAGCATGACACAAATTTTACAAACAGCGCAGAGCGGGTAAGCATTGCTGCTATAATCCTCCAGGGCACAGCTGAGTTGTCACTATTATTTGCAGCTCCAGAAGAAGGCAGCATAAATCCAATATAACTATCTAATAAACAGAAAGTTAAGAACTTTACAATCCGTTAACATCATCAAATTTCAGTTCTCATTTCCGAGTACCCTGAGTAAACAATCACGTAGACTGGCGATTGGAGAACTAGAGAACTTTGCTTAGTTTGTCAGCTATTAAACATTTACCATGAGACTAATCCTGACCTCTTGTGCCCTCCTAATGGCCTTAAGCACTCTGGCCCAAACCGGGCAAAAAAAGCGAAAACCGATCGTAGCAACTGCCCAAGGTAAGCTCTCAGGCTTACACGATTCCGGTATTTACCACTTCAAAGGAATTCCATTCGCCCAAGCTCCTGTAGGCCCATTTCGATGGAAAGCACCACAGCCTCCAAAGCCCTGGGAGGGAGTCCGGACTGCCGAAACTTTCGGACCAAGGGCCATGCAAAGACCCATCTTCGATGACATGCAGTTTCGATCGGATGGGATGAGTGAGGATTGCTTGTATCTAAACATTTGGACACCTTCCCTTCAACAAGAACAATCACTGCCCGTTCTGGTATATTTTTATGGAGGAGGACTATTTACTGGGGATGGTTCAGAGTTCAGATACCAAGGAGTGAATATGGCGCGACGAGGCATTGTTTCGATTACCGTAAATTATCGTTTAAACATATTTGGATTCTTTGCACATCCTGAACTTACGGCAGAGTCCCCTAATGCTGCCTCCGGTAATTATGGATTCCTCGATCAAACGGCTGCCTTAGCGTGGATCAAGGAAAATATCGCTGCTTTTGGAGGAGACCCCAATCGTATAACTATTGCTGGAGAATCAGCCGGGTCCGTCTCAGTAAGCGCACAGATGGTATCGCCACTCTCCAAAAACCTGATCGCAGGTGCCATAGGCTCCAGTGGATCCTTGATGGGCACGCTGGGGGCAAGCCCTTTATCCAGCGAGGAACAGAAAGGTGTCGATTTTGCGAAATCCTTAGGCACCAAATCCCTAGCTGAGTTACGCCAACTTTCAGCAGATAGCCTATTGGCCGCAACTAGCAAGGTAGGACTGACTCATTTCTCGCCCACCATTGATGGTTATTTCTTTCCAAAGGCTCCATTCGAGCTATATGAGTCCGGTGAGCAAGCACAGGTACCACTATTGATCGGCTGGAATTCTCAAGAAAGCAGTGAAAGGGCCATTCTAGGCGTCGCTGAACCCACCCCAGAAAACTTCAAAGCTGCTGTTGAGAAACTGTATGGTAAGAAAGCCGCTCAGGTTCTAGCGGTTTACAAAGCCGAGCAACCCAAGGAAATCCTACAGGCAGCTAGAGATTTAGCTGGCGATGGCTTTACCGGCTTTAGCTCCTGGAAATGGAGTGATGTGCATGCCCAAACCGCTCAGCCAGTTTACCGCTATTATTTCACTAAAGCACGACCTGCTTCCGGCTTGCAGGATGTACCCGTAGGTCAGCCCTGGCTAGAAGGTGGTGCCGTACACTCTGCCGAAATCGAATACGCCATGGGGAACCTCCCAACCAATCGGGTGTACAAGTGGACCGCAGAAGATTATCAGGTCTCCAATATTTTCCAATCCTATTATCTCAACTTCGTAAAAACCGGAAACCCGAATGGGTTAGGCCTACCCTCTTGGCCCGCCATCAATAAGAGTGAAACACCTCAAATTTTACATATCGGCATTCCTACAACATTGCATCCAGATGTACACCGTCAACGTTACCTTGTCTTGGATCAATTGCGTAAAGCACAAGATTAGGTAAACTAGAAAGCTCAGAGAAAAGCCGTACATTTAAATAAGGAGAAAGCTGATATCAGTGTATAAAAAGCAGCGCTACAGATATCCGAAGTTTTGCCAGGTACTGGCCATATAAACTTCGGATACCTGGCATTGCTCATTGACTTTCTTTTTATTCGATTCATCAATCCAAAACGAAAATGCGATTCGCCTCCAACCTACACGCAGGGCTGCTGGTACTGCTTTTTGGTAGTTGCCAAAACCCTGCACCCACCTCTACAGATATATCGACTGAAGAATTAACTTTCAAGCTGCACGAGATCAACAAGGAAGCACTGTACAGCTCAGTTGCTACGATGGATGTAGACAAAGATGGCCTTCTTGACATTGTACATGGTGGCACTTGGTATGAAGCACCCGATTGGGAGCCTCACTTTGTCACGGAAGTCGAGGTAATCAATGGTCGCCCCGATGGTTATTCCCACCTAGAAATAGATGTAAATCAAGATGGTTGGCAGGATATTGTCCATGTCAACTTCCGTAGTAAATCTATTTACTGGCTCGAACATCCGGGAGCAGAGCTAGGAGAATGGCCAAAGCACATTGTCGATGTCCCTGGCCCTATGGAAACAGGTCGGCTCCATGATGTGGATGGAGACGGGCAAATGGATCTGGTCCCTAGCGCCTGGGAATTTGCAGCTTGGTATGAGATTATTCCGGAGGAGAAAGGTGGCGAGCTGCAATGGGTTCGCCATGAAATCAACCCGGAAGGGGCTGGTCATGGAAGTGGCTTTGGCGATATCAATGGCGATGGTCGAGGAGATTATGTAGGGACAAAAGGCTGGGCAGAGGCGCCGGAAGATCCGAGGAATGGGCAATGGACGTGGCACGCAGAATTTGAATTAGGCCGAACCTCTATGCCGATCGTGGTAGCGGACGTAGACGAAGATGGTGATAGTGATCTGATCTATGCCATAGGCCATGACTACGGTGTCTATTGGGAAGAGCAATCCACGATTGATGGAAAACGTAATTGGACGAAACATTTGATTGATAGCACCTGGTCTCAAGGTCATAGTCCACTCTGGGTAGACCTGGATAACAATGGAAGAAAAGAATTTGTGGCGGGCAAGCGTTACTGGGCCCACGAAGGAAAGGACCCCGGAGCCACAGATCCCTTGGTCATTTATCGCTATGAATTTGACCCCACACAAAAGGCCTTTCAACGATACACCATTCAAGCCAATGGTCCAGCCGGTACGGGGCTTGATCCCAAGGCCATTGATCTCGACAAAGATGGTGATCTTGATCTAGTCCTACCCGGAAGGAGCGGTTTATACTGGTATGAGAACCTTCTACTCAGTCCTGCCTCCGATTAGACCTCTTGGAGGGTTTTGTAGCATTGCTCGAAGCTTCTACGGTCTAGGTGACCTTGAATCCATGCCAAGTAGTGGAAATGATGCAGAGGGGTAGCAGTTTCCATATCCTTTGTACTACTTCTTAAATCTGCTGCCAATTCTTGAAATGCGGTGCGAGGATCGCTATGGGGTGCCTTGCGCCAAAAGTCTAGCAAGTGTTCTTCCACAGCGGTAATGGACCCCGATTTCTTGAAATAACGGCGGGTAGAACGGCATAATGCGGATAGCAAATCATGGTTCCCCAACTCATAATGCAAAGCCAAATGTAATACACGCGCAAAACGAAAAAGCTCGGTCCGGAAGGTAAGATCATCTTTATGTATTAAGGGCTCTAACCAATCCAGGGCTTCCTTATATCGCCCTAGGGCAAAGAAGGCATAGGCAAAGAAATAGTAAAACGGAAATTTAAAAACCTCATTCAATTTCTGACCCAAACGTTCCATTTCAGCTTTGGTCTCAGCGATCGAATCCACAGCAGCTTGAAACTGACCTTGGCGGATGTACAATTCTAAGCGCAAGGAATGGTACAATCGAAACCACATCATCTCCTCTTCTCCCTTTAATGTACGTCCCAATTGCTGCGGGAAATTAATGGCCTCCTGCAAAGCCTTCCAGGCTTGCGGGTAAGATTTTAAATGAATGAGTCCCAGCAACCAGTTGTTGTATATAGCCAAGTACTGAGTAGCTCGTTCTTTAATGAAGTGCGGATGTTCCTGATAAAGTTGGATCAGATCTGCCCTGCATTGTACACAAGCAACTTTCTCTCCGATACAATCATTGAATAGGCCAAGCGTATTTAGGAAAATCACCTTTGCGCTAAAGGAATAAGCCTGATCCACCTCTTGCAACAAAGGATGATCTACCAGTTGAAAATAAGCGTCCTTCTCCTGCTCCGATTTTGCGTAATGATGTCGATAATACCAGTCAAACACCTGCATTGATAACCACTCCATCTCTCTCAGGTTGGATAGCTGGCCAATGACTCTTTGCTCCAATTCCCAAAACCGCTGGATATGATGCGGCCGATCTGCAACGCCAAGGATAAATATATATAGGCGTTTAAGCCGTTGGTAAATCGTGATCAAAGATTCAAACAGTTCAAACTTCTCCGCCTTTTTTGCAGCCTTTTTTAATAATTGCTCCGCGGCTTGAAAGAGTCTTCGCTGGTATAATACGTCACTCTTTTGGATGAGCAATTGTACCTCTCCGTAGATCTGCCCCTCCTGGTATTGATCCACTAAACTATCCAGGACTTTATGGAACAACTGATTCTTTAAAACGGCATGCTGATTAAGCGCAAATGGTTTCATCACCTGCTCTTCCTTGGGAAAGCTATTCTTCTCAATCCGATCAAAGAGACGAACATATTGACTCTTCCTTTGGCCACTGTAGGGTTGCCAAAGTTTGAAATGCCGCTTTTCGCTTTTGCTAAGGCTTTGAATCAGACGGAATAGTGGATGATCAGGCATTAGACATAAGCATTAAAAAATTAATCTATAAGATAGTAAACTACTAATATTCAGTTTTTTACAAAAGAATAATCACTTTGAAAAATTAAAAATAATAAAAACTTGGTTTTCAAGAAGATGTGCTGGCCAATAGTTTTGTAGCCAATACTTCAATGCTTACTAAGCTGTAACATAAATTGATAAAAGTTATGTTACAGCTTATCAAACTAAAACAATGAATATCAAACAGATAAGCTATTTAGTCAGCCTTACCTTTCTACTCCTTCTACAGCTCATAGCCATTCCCGGGATCGGTCAAACGGATAAAACGGGCTGTAAGGATCATCCCTTGATTACTCGCTTCCCTCAATCGCAAATCAAATGGTGTGAAACACAAAACTTTTCGGCTTATCACGTGGCAGTGGGTAAAGTCTCTGGTTACCGAAAGATTGACAAATGGATTGATTTGGAAGGGAAGGTTACTCGTTTGTACTATGAATATCAAGGAGCGGCTACGATGAGTGAGGTCTATCAGAATTATCGCAATGCCATTCAAAGAGCAGGATTTACGTCCTTAGCGCAGGGATTCAAACCCCAACGAAATGTCTCAAAAGAGGTGGGGGGAAGCGGATGGATTGCTACGGCCTATATCAAAAACCCAGTACCTACGAATAGTGGTGTAATGCTGTTTCACGGAACTTCATCGGCTGGGGGAAAAGGTTACATCGCCGCTAAGTTGGAGCGAGCTGCTGGTACAGTCTATGTAGTGGTAGCCGTTTATCAACACACTTCCACAGAGGTAGTAGCTTTAGTTGATATTATCGAAGAAGACGCTCTGGAAGATGGGAAAATTGAGGTCGACCCCGACTACATTGCCCGGCAAATTGAACAATTTGGCACCGTATCTCTATATGGTATCTACTTTGACTTCGACAAAGCCTCGATTCAGCGAGAATCTGAACCAGCTCTACTTGCAGTAGCTAAATACTTACAAGGCAATCCTAGTATCAACCTCTATATCATAGGACATACCGATATGAAAGGTAACCTACCCTATAACCTTGCTTTGTCTGAAAAAAGAGCACAGGCTGTGGTGGATGCCCTAGTCAATCAGCATCAGATCAAGCGGGATCGCCTGCAAGGAAAAGGTGTCGGACCACTTGCCCCGAAATCGACCAATCGCACCGAAGAAGGACGGAAATTGAACCGTCGGGTAGAATTGGTAGAAAAGCGATAGTACTTCATCCTTTCCTTACACTTAAAGCTAATCGCTGATGGTTCGTTTTCAGAAAATCGTCTTCATCCTATTCTCCAGCCTAGTATTTGCCATCTTAGCCATGATGCTATCCCGATTCTTTATCCCAAAGAATGTAGGCCTGGCAGGAGGTGCGATGGTGTTGTTTTATGGTCTGTTTGGTTTGATCCTAGGCCTAGTGACTGGCCTGCTACTAAGAAATAGGCTATCTATTATATTCTTGCAAGTGAGCAATGCCGTATGTGCCTTGTTCCTGATCTTATGCAGCGTAAAAATCTATCAACAAATTGCCATGTCTAAAGCGGAGGCGCAAGAGCAGCGAGCGCGTTATCAGCATTTAAAACCTACGCCCACGGCTCAGCCTATTCCTGTCACGGATCAGGTTGAAATGGGTATCGGCATTGCGCAAGTTCATTTGCAAGCGGGCCAAAGCATTTACTTCTATAACAAACCACAGGATAATCAGCTACCGGAGCAGCTGTCTCCCATTGATAGTGTCACCTTCCAAGAGGCGTCACATGGCATTGATATCGCCACCGCACCTCCCTGGCTAGTCCCGGAACGACTGAAGCTAGACTATCAGATATTCCACTTGCTGGTAAAAGCTCAACATCGATCCTATTTGCAAGTGGTGGTGAATAAAACCAATGGACAAACGGCTTGGATTTCGAGATCTCAGGTCATTTATCAGGACTGGTCCAGTTTCCTCCTAGGCGTATCATCGATCCAGCCCCTGGATTGGGAGAACAATCCGCTCAGGGCAAAACCGCTAACTCATGCTTCTCCCTTATTGAACATTGATTCCCAATATATACTTCAACCCTTGACCATTAAGGGCAACTGGATAGAAGTCAGTATTCTAGATCGCGATCGTCTAGCCAGCGGAAAAGGCTGGCTCCGTTGGCGTTCCAATACTGAGCTACTAATTATCTATGATCTACTGAGTTAGATCCTGCTTCAACTTTAATAGAATTTAATCCGATGGCTTGTGATTGACCAGATCACTTGGTTGGATCGCATTGCACATCATCAAAAAACCTAAGTACATGAGAACCTTACTACGGTCTTTACTATTTGCCTCCTTGCTCCCCATACTTGCCTGTAGTGGCAAGCAAGCTACTACTGCTGATCAAGAAGACAGCAATCCTAATGAACCTACAACTGATATCACGGATGCAATCCAACAAGTGCAAAACCAAGCTGCGCAGTTACAGGAAGGAGAACCCCTATCCTTCCGAGAACTACAAGAAGTGCTTCCTGAAAAGCTAGACGGGCTCGAGCGCACTAGTAAATCAGGACAAAGCAATGGAGCCATGGGATTCAAAATTTCGCAAGCCGAAGCCAAGTACAAAACCGATGATGGTGAAAGTATTGAGGTTGAAATCTTGGACACGGGAGGTCTAAAAATGGGCTTAATGAGTATGGCTGCTTGGGCCAGCTTGGAGATGGATAAGGAAGATGACAATGGCTACGAACGTACCTCAACAGTCCAGGGCTACAAGGCATTTGAGAAATACAACAAAAGAAGCCAAAGAAGCGAACTATCCCTACTTGTGAAGGAGCGCTTTGTAGTGAAAGCCACGGGCCGAAATATGGAGATGAAAAGACTAAAAGCCGCCATCAAAGACCTGCCATTGAAAAAACTCTAAAAGACTAACCCATATGAAATACTATTTAATACTAATCACCTATTTCCTGCTAGGCCATTCGCTCTATGCTCAATGGGGCAACACTCCTGCTGAGAATCTAAAACTCAGTGAAGAGCAAGGTGTCAAGCTCAATAAGATGGCCCTTGCGGGGCCGGATGGCAGCTGGTACATCTGCTATACCAATCTGGTGGTTAATACGCAATCGCTTCACCTGACTAGGCTTGATGAAACCGGACAAGTATTGTGGGCCAAGACCATTAAGGAGGGGGAGGCGCCGGGGAGTCTGTCGGCAGTGATGGTCAGTGATAGTCTGGGTGGTGTGATCCTAGCCTGGACAGATCGCCGCACGGAAAATACCGCCTTCACCTATGCCAATCGCATCGATGCAGAAGGTAATAAACTGTGGGGTGAAGCTGATGTGCGGGTAGGTGTGAGTGAAATTGAGGAGTTCTTGACTAAGATGGTATCTGATGGAAAAAATGGAGCCATCATCACGCTGTATGATGATAATCCACCTTCTGGTGATTTTCGCGGAATCTATGCTTATCGAGTGAGAGCCAACGGACAGGTAGCTTGGCGGACCTACCTATTCCCAAGCGGCACCAATTCGCATGATTATGGCATCGACCAAGATGCAGAGGGTGGTTTAGTGGCTGTGACGGAATACGGTCATCCAATAGAATTAGAAAACCAGATTCGGGCGATGCGATTAGATAGCACTGGCGCTAAGATTTGGCCAGATGAGAAATTCGTGATAGGGCCAATTTCTCAGCCCATCGGGATGAAGGTACGTTCCTCTACTCGCAGCCACAACCATCCGAGAATCCTAGTGAACCCAGGTCTTGGATTCTATGTGCTGTACTTCGAAAACCCAGGCATCCTATTTCCAGAGGAAGAAATCAATCATCGAGCTCACTTCTTGGAGGCAGATGGAAGCCAAGGCTGGGCCCCTGAGGGACTTGCTTTAAATCGTCCCGCCAGCACTTCTCCGGACATCCAGATGAAGCTGGATCACGAAGGAAATCTATACTTTAACTACCATACGGACTCCGCTTTCCATTTACAAAAGGTCACCCCAACCGGCACCTTGCCCTGGAGCATGGAGGGCGTCCCCTACACCTCAGCTTTCCAAGGCGCCCCCGACAATATATTGATCACTAGTTGCAATGATATCATTATTGGGGTAGATGGTGGCCCGGAAGAAATAATCGAAGCCATCCGCGTAAGTCCAACGGGCCAATTGGTCTATAGCCCCGATGCTAGCATCGATCTTTCGACTAGTATTGTAGGAGGACATGATCGGGACCCCATAACTGCGATCAATGCGGCCGACGAGGTCGTTGCGGTTTGGAGTCGTGATGAAGATGTTAATGATACCCATATGGATGTGTATGTGCAAGGGTTTGGGAAAGATGGTGTACTGGGGAATGAAATAAATGCAACCAGAGATATCATTACCGATGCGCTAGACGTTTTCCCTAACCCTTTCTCACAGCAATTGCAAATAGTTCCTCCTGAGACCAAGGCAACCTCTCGTATCTACGTCTATAATCAAAGCGGACAGCAGGTCTTCCAAGGAAGGCTTAATCAACTCAACACTAGCATTGAGACCAAAACTTGGGCACCAGGTCTTTATTTAGTTTTGCTACACACTGAAAAAGCAGTATACCGTCAGAAGGTGGTAAAAACTACTCCCTGATTCCTATTGCAAGCACAACAGACTAGGCATCAGCAGTCGATATTGTTCGAATTGCTGGTGCCTATGTGGCCTTGTAGTGCGGATTGACCGCCTGAATTTCGAAAGTTCGAACCTCCCAGTAATCGCTGGGCAATGCTGCTGCACTCGTACCGCCTTTTCGACTTGATGGATCCTTGGTACTGATCGGGTCTGGTAAAGAAGGCTTGTGAAAGGTGTCTATTTCAAAAGGTTTTCTACTAACGATTAGTTTTAAATAACTAGTCTCTACCTCCCAATTACCTTGCACAATGTATTCCGACGCTTTTTCCTTTTCAGGCCACCCGAAGTCTATGTAATCAGGAGCACCATCAGGCTCATCATCAACTGGATATCCAATAGAATGCCAGGTTTCATCCCTCCATTTCTCTTTAACCATCATTGAGGCTTTGAGTACCTTTTGAGAACTGTTCATAAAAGCGAAGTGCCCATCACCCTGCCTCTTCGGATCTACCCAGATCCCAAAGGTACTTGTCATATAGATTAAACTGCAGCTTAATAGATCGGATGCGAAATTCTCGATTTCGAAGCGTAAATAGGCATAATCATCGGCACGAGGCATAATGGTAAAAACATTACCATTTGGTAAAAGTCTTTTCTCCTTACCACTGCTTGTAAATTGAAATACTCTAAGCTCTACCGGATACATGCTGGTCTTCTTGCGAAGGGCTGCGGGGAGTGCTGTTTTAGGTCTTACTTCAAGGTCTTTCAGCAACCACCACTCCCCTATTTGCTGTAGGTAGCGGCCGAGGTAACTAATAATGGTGGCGGTCTTTTCATTTGTCTTGAAAGACAGAGGTTTAACCCGAGGACGTTTTGGGTCTCCAGGATTCGTAAGGGTGATGTGCTCATCTTTAATACGCACCACAATATTAGCTTCGTCTTCCTTTTCCACCAAGTGATACAATCTTCCGGGGTTTTCCAATTCTCCTTCCAATCCATCCTTAAGCCGCTCGTCTTGAGCTGTATTTCCGCTTTTGTCTAGATAAACACCAATACTCGAGCGATATGCCCCTTTGACTATGGCCTGATAAGTAATCCCCTCTTTTTGTACCTTCTTCTTATAACTCAAGGTAGAATGGGTCAAAAATACCTGTCGGATGGTAGCAGGAAAAGCCTGGTCTTGTTTTCCTACTGGGAATACGCTGATTTCTAACTTATCTTGCTCTTTCTTATCAACGGGAAGGCCATGCATAGCCCCCAAATCAATGCGGCATTCGTTCTGATCGGATTTACTAAACTCAACCGTGGAATAGGCAGGCTTTGCATTGGGCTGGTTGGTCAAAAAGGTATTGTAACGTTCAGAAGGGTCATCGGTTCTTACATAAATTTGAGGAGTTTGCCCAGGATCATTTTTCTTGTGCGCTAGATTAAAACTCATCCGGTTGTGGACTCGTGTATATAATTCATGATAACTAATCTGCCCTTTATGTGCCTGCAGGACATCGATTAATGCCGCCGTGAAGATACTCACCTCGTTCTTCGGCTGCCAAGCCAACTCCACCTCACGACAAGCCGCTATCATGACATGATCTCCTTGCGGCAGCAAATCTTCCAAGGTGTACTTCTCTTTTTTGCTTTTAATCTTCGCTATCCTTTTCTTGACTGCCTTATCTTTCGAAAAAACAAACCCATCCATAGATCTTCCTCCTATAGAAGCATACTTTATCTGTTTGGAGGCCAATTCTTGTTCTTCAGTGCTACCAGACCGACTACTCGAACCGGAATGACAACAATCAAAAACCAGCACCATATGCACCTTTGGCGAATCTGTCCCATCCGTCGTCAGCTTGTGAATCAGGTATCGAAATTCCTTATTACTGAAAATTGTTTCAGCAGGGTTGTCTTTCTTAGGAGAGGAAAAGTCATGACAAACGATTCCGCCTAAACGATCATCTGCTTCCCCACTTTTCAGGATTTCGATATCTGTTCGTTCTCTGATGCCATGACCAGAGAAATAGAAGAGCACTACGTCCCCTTTTTGAGCGACGCCCAAATGCTCTTCAATCCCCTCCAAAATTTTATCCTTAGTAGCTTCTTCATCCTTAAGTATTTGGGAATTGATTTTGTCAAAATGAAGCTTGTTATCCGCACCTTCTAGATAAGCCTGCATAGCCTCTACATCACGGATACAGCCCGTCAACTGAAGGTTATCTTGTAAGTGTGGATATTTATTGATACCGACCAATAGGTAATGTAAACTTGGACGCTTTTTAGTATCTGCCATGAGGTTTGAATTAGGATTTTCCTTTAAGAAATGCTTGTGTAGTACCGCCCGTCAGAGTACGAGAAAAGACATCTGAAACTACGCCCCACAAGAAAAGTTTAAGGTAATCGTAGATACCTTCCATACCGAAGGTATCTCCTCCTTTGATATAGATTTCCTGGAAGCCGATGAGTACAATGACCACAAAAGTTGCGAGAGACACCAAGGGGCGAAATAAGCCATAGCGGACCCTAGCTGTCACTTTAATGCCAGAAATGATACTGAGAATCCGAAAGAACCATTTTTCACTTTTCTGCCAGAAAGTATCTTTTAGGATAGGAGGTGGTGTCTCTTCCTCTACTCCCTTTTCCTTTTCACCAGGTTTGTCTGGATCTTCCTTTCTAGGTCCAAGGTCTCTTTCTTCGTAATCATCATCTCCCAAGCCCCCTTTGGAACTATCTTCTTCACCTTCCAAAAGTGTTTTGATCTCCTCAAAACTCTCTTGAATAGCCGCTTCTTCTCCTTTGTGAATCAGTTCTCGCGCGTTCTTTATTTCTTCCTCGACATCAGAAAGATCTCTATTTGGGTCATCTTCTTGCTCTGCTTTCAATTGTACTTCAAATTCTTCCACTTTAACCATATGCATCACCTTAATAGCTGCAGACTTGAGCTTTTCTTCTACGGCCGGCCTAGCTTCCGCACCATCTACCTTATTGATCTCCGCCTCCAGAAGCTGCAATTCACTAGTCAATCGATCCCGCGTGGCTGCATGTGCTAAGCGGTTTACCTTATCCCGGATTGGGATATATTGCTCCATTAGTTCGATCTGATCTTGTGATTCATTCACGTCTTTCATTACCCGACCGACCACAATGCCTAACAATAGAATCATGAAAGCTCCAAAGACCCCAATTCGAGTGGACATACTCACAGAAACACTCAATGGCTGTAGATAATCCTGGAAATAGAGTCTCAATTGCCCTTCGTATTGATCCGCATCTAGGTGCTCCTTAGGGGCCAATTTGAAACGGACTACTTCCAACCCACCAGCAGGAATGGTCTTATCTGTATTTTGCCATACTACATCAGTAGAGGTAATAACCTGCTCCGTAGATTGGCCCTTAAGTGCCAAGGAATAATCTTTCATCAAGACCGGCGTACTCCCTTTATTCTCCACTCGAAAATTGAGTCCTTCGTGGCGAATCGTCCGAGGTACTAAGCCATTCATCCAAGAGGGGGAAACTACTTTTACCGTCAGTTTTTTGTCCAACTCGAGCACCTCCACTTGTCCTTCTCGTTTCATATCTACAACCATAGGGACATCCCAACGGCAACTATCTTGTTTCTCGTATATCGTTAAAGCCCCTCGATATACACCCGGTTGTGGGATAGTTTTAATGGCAATAGCTATCTCTGCCGACTTGCCCTTTTCAATGCTGACACCGGATGCAGAGAGTTGTATTTCCTTACTGGATAAGGTCTTCCGAGTATTAGGGTCCTGTAAGCGGTTCATTTGTAGCTCAAAAGTACCTCCTGCTGGGCTGGTCAGGAGCAGGAAATCCTCAAAGTCCGTTTGCGCTTCCTTCCAAATCCCCACAAATCGGAGGGTGTCTTGCCCTGCTTT
>CAJXPD010000207.1 GCA_913057785.1 uncultured Lewinella sp.
CTTAGCCTACGGCTAGGTGCGATTTTTCTGCCTTGCCTAGCCATAAAACTCGCTAACTGAAATCTCACGATTACTATTGTCACACTACTTAATGGCCAACAGCTAAATAATTCTCAAAAGCAAATAATAATCCCCAAAATACAGTACCATGAATCGCTTTATCGCAATCGTAGCCTTGTCATTGGTTCCCGTTCAGTGGGCCTGGGCACAAGAGGATACCGTACAATCGAATCCCCAAACAAGAGAAACACTTTGGTTTGAGTCTAATGCTATCCTAGAAAGCCTGAAGACCATACAGTTACTAGCAGTGCAAGATCAACCACTCCTGTCAAATGATATAAGCATTGAAGCAGCAGCAATTGTCGATCCAGCCTCCGAACCACTCAAAGTCGAGTTAAGTTCAAAACCAGGCCACATTCATATTAAGTATGATCTGGAAGGAATCAGTACCGTTCTACTAATGATCAGAGCATCCGACAATGCAGTAGCCTGGAAAATGCCGGTCATGCATCGTGCCAAAGGAACTTATCAGGAAGATGTTGATCTAGAGGGTCTTCAAGCTGGAAATTACCAGATTAGCTTAACAACCGAATTTGGCATCTATCATAGAAGACTATCCCTACGACAGATGGAAGGGATAGCCACAACCTTAAAGAAGGATTTGGATTCAAAGGATCACAATGATCCAGAATGATTATTATTTCACTCCTTTAAGAAGGCTGGCTCAGGCCCCGTAGCTTGGGTCAGTCGTTTCCTCTACTTTGCCTTCTAGAATGAGGATCCAAATACCACCTTAAAGTGTCCAACTACCCATTGAAATAGACCTAATACTCAATAGCCATTTTTTTTACGAGAAAACAAGGACAAATTGTCCCTGTAATACACATCTAATTGTAAGTGGGAAAAAGGGATTACAAAAACAGTCCTCCTACTTTCAATCACCCAAAAAAACCAAAAAACATGTTATTGATTATTTCCACCTTCTTCGGCATTTGCTGGCTCGTCCAGTACCGAAGTTTCAAAAAACAAGAAAGGGCAATCGTATCCGCTTCTACAAGCGCCAAAGTAATTGTACTACAGCAGTATCTAGCTACCAAAGCACAAAAAGAGCATTCTCAAGAAAATAAGTTTCATACACCGATAAACCTCAAAAAAGCAAAGTAGAGGTAGCGTTGAGTACACAATAGATTGTTTGATTGGCCCTGGCAACTTTAGGTTGTCAGGGTTTTCTTTTTTGCTATCCTCCCAATAATTGCTTGAAAAACTCACCGGACTCTTAGGACATTTCAATATGCCCAATACACCATCTAGTAGATTACACTTTAAACCCTGAATACTATCCACTCATGTTAAACACAAGACTATCAGTCCGTATTACGGCTAATACCCTAAACCCTGAGATGATCTCCGAAATGTGGAGTCTATACCGAAAATTCTACGATCATAATCACACCAGTTTTCTGGAACGCCTGAAGAAAAACGATTACTATTCCATCTATCGTGATGGAGAAAGGCTGATCGGTTTCACTGGCTTACGTATCAAACGGGAGCGCATTCAGGGTCGACGCAATTTGCTCATCAACTTCGGGCAAACGATCATCGAACCCACTTATCGGGGAAAGTCTTTGATCCCAGCTACCGGCTTCAAGCTCTGCTGTAAGTTTGGCTGGGAAATCCTCATTTCAAAAACCTACTTCTGGGCAGACTGCCTCACTTACAAGGCCTATTTAGTTTTTGCAAAAACACTAGAGGAGTATTATCCTACTTACAAACTTGATTCAACCCGCCAAGCTCAATCTGTTATTGATTGTATTGGCCAAACCTATTATGCTGATTCTTATTGTGCGACCTCCGGCACCATTTGCAAGGATAGCATCGTGGTTAATGATGTAAACAATTACATCCCGAAAGAATATCTACTCGATCAAGATATCAGCTTCTACGCCCAAGTAAACCCAGGATTTACCAAAGGCGACGGGCTCATTACGTTAGGCCCGGTTAATCTGAAGAACTTTATGCTTTTGCTCAAAAGAGCAGGACAAAAATGGCTAAGCTTGCACGCTCGCCCACGCAAACAAGGAAAGAGAATCAAGCTAGTTGGCACCTCCTATCGAAAGTCCGCTTAATGCACATACCCATATCATCAAGAGCAGTTGAGAAGCTGCTCAGCTTTTTTCTGAATAAGGCTACCAGCCCTGATAGATACGGTCTGTCGGGGCTTTTTTCTGCCATTTGCTAAACTTTTTACATCAAAATCAAGTCCAAATATTGACAGTAATCGTTATTTAACGCATATTTGCGTTATAAAACATAAATATGCGTCAATTAACGAAAGCTCAGGAAGAAATAATGCAACTCATTTGGGACATTGGCGAATGTACCGTCGGCAACATCCGGGATGAGATTGAAAAGCGAACGGGATCCAAGCCTCCCCATAGTACTGTATCGGCCATCGTGCTCGCTCTGGATAAACATGGCTTTGTCACGCACAAAACCTACGGTCGAACCTTCGTGTATCAAGCGGCTATGACCCGAGAAGACTACGGAAGAAGGTCTTTGACCAATCTGATGAAGAATTACTTCGGAGGATCGCCGAATAGGCTAGTCGCTCACCTGGCAAAGCGCGAGGATCTGGACTTGAATACCATTAATGATCTACTCAATAAACTAGAAGAAGAATGAATCCTATACCTGTAGATTACCTCCTTCGACTCAGCATCATATGGGGTGCCTTACTACTGTATTACCACTTCTTTCTCGCCAAAAACCACAATTGGCAACTGCGGCGAGTGTATCTATTCTCTACCTATCTTCTAGGCATCATCATTCCATTGTTGCCCGCTTTACAGATCAGCCAGTTACCGGAAGTCTTACCCGACCTTTCCGTTATCCCAAACTTCACCTTCGAAGCCTCAGCAGTCCAGCTTGAGGGAGTCGAAAGTAGCAGGGTATCCTGGTGGATAGCTATCCCACTTCTTTACGGGATTGGCGTATTCATTCAACTCTGCCTCTTCTTGAAAAACAGCTGGCAAATATGGCGTTGGAAGCAAATTGGAGAACAGCGCTCCTTCGGCCAATATGCCATCGTAGAACATCCTTCTATCCCTAGTCCTTTTGCCGGCTGGCGCACCATCTTTCTGCCTCGAAAGCTCGACGAAGACTTGCAATCCGTGGCGTGCTTGCACGAAGCAGCCCATCTTCGCTCACACCATAACCTGGAGCGATTACCACTAGTACTAGGCCAGATTCTATTCTGGTTCCACCCCCTCCAATGGTACTATAATCATGCCCTATCTACAGTACAAGAATATCAAGCGGATGAGGCTGTCCTACAGCACATTCCTACTAAAACATATGGCCATATTCTCATACAACAGTCTATGCAGCCTACTCACCAATGGCAAGCAGGACTATTTGCATCACCTTTAAAACAACGAATCAATATGATGATTAGTCAAAAAAATAAACAGCCCTGGCGTTTGCCGCAGATGGGTTTATTCCTTGGGCTCCTAGGTTTACTGGTATTTAGTTGCAGTGACCTCGCGAGCGGTATAAAACCCGGTAGTGAAGAGCTTATTTCCTACCTGGAAGCCGATCAAGTACCTAGCCTAGTGACGAGCAAAGAAGCACCACCAGAGAAGAGTCCTTTCAATAGAACCATCCTGGAAAACATCTACCGCAACATCAAGTACCCGAAAGTCGCCAGACAAGCAGGTTTGACCGGCTATGTATGGGCCAAGTTCGTAATTGACGAAAATGGCAAGTTGCAGAAACTACAATTCGAAACCCAGGAAGGCGTCTCCACTAAAGACTTCGAAACCGTAGTAGTGACTGGCTATGGCACTGCCAAAGCCACTGGCGAAACCGCTAATGTCGACATGGATATCCTCGCCCAGGAAGTTGAGCGCGTGATCAGCGAATTACCCGACTGGAAGCCTGCCCTGAAAGATGGCAAGCCCGTACCCGTGACGATGGATATGGGAGTTATTTTTAGATTGGAAGGCTAAGGCAAGCTCGGACCTCACCGGGTGACTAAGTCACCGGGTGAGGTCTAGCTCAAGCCAGCTTTTTCCTTCTGCCGAGAAGAGAGAATGGAAAGAAAATTTGGAGTAGATAACACCTCAAATATTTTTTCGGGCAAAGTATAGATTGTAGCTAAACCGTTTCCACTTACTGTTAAAAGCTGTTGACCATCCCCTGAAAAAACAGCTTTCGTGATAGGTGATCCTTGCTCCTCAAGATCTATTAACTTGTTCCCTTCAAAATCCCACAGGCTCGCCCCTTGATTACTCCCCAATTGCACAAACATATATTTGTAGTCCGGTGAGATTTCTAGCCAATGGAGCGATGAATATTCAGACCAAAGTGGTTCTTCTAAAACCATATCTGATTGATCAAATATGGAAGTGGGATCTCGATCTGGATAGACGTTGATAAAGGTTTCCACCTGATCCTTTATGTGTTCTAATCTCAATTCATAATTTTCATATAATTCAAACTGAAATTCGCCAAATGAAGAAAACCCGTAGAGGGCCTTCATGTTTTTGTAGGAAAGAAAACCGGGAAATAAGGTATCGGTAATCTCCTCTTCCTCATAGAAGATATCCAATGACATTCGTTGAAATTGCCTTCCATTGGCGGAGTATAAGAGTAAGTTTTTGCGGTCTGCACTTAATTTAAACTTCGTGTAGGTGGCTTCTTCTATCGAAAATTCCAGCAATTGGGTTTCAACTTGCTGAAGCCTAGTGGAAGCATCATCCGTTTGTTGATAGCTTTTATGCAATTTCCAAAATCGTAAAGAGCCAAAGTTAGACTTGGTGACTGCAAACTGGTCATCATTGAAGAACTCGATGAGTTGGTACTCCCTAATACTATGGGCCATCATATGAATGTCAATATGCTCTGCCCCCTTTTCTCCTAAAAATCGCAATTCATCCAGGAGGATTCCTTCTAAATTCCACAGTTGTACAGCAGCTTGCGACACAACGCTATAAAGCATTTCGCCGGTTGGAGTAAATCCAACTTTCTTCAAATCTCGAAAAGAATCTGATCCCTTGATCCACTGATTTTGTTCCCAACGCCATAGAGTACCATTGAGGTTTTCACCAGTAATCAGCATTAGATTTGAATCTGCCGAAAACAATACATCTGCGACCTTCCCCAACTGCACATCCACTTGATTTAACTGTCCTGCATTCCTTTGCCACATCATTGCCGAAGTCCTGCTATGAGCCAGCACGAAACGGCCATTCGGTGAGAAACGAACAAACCACTGCACCTCAGGGGGCAATTCCTCTTCAACAAGGGGAACCCCATCCAAACCATAAAAGCCAATAATATTATTGGAATGTACACCTTGGAGCAGCAGTTCACCTGGAATCCATTTTAGCTGTTGAAAACGCACCCCTCTCCTTCCGACCTTATTTCGAAAAGCAGTATGAATAGCCCATTTCTCCAACTTGCTCCCATTGGACTCCATGTAAACATGTTGCCTATCTGCGCTGAAGAAGGAAAACGTACTGATGTCATAAGGTGGAAAATCAAAAGGAATACCTGTTTGCAAATCTACCACCTTACATCGCAAGGGAAGATTGTTGAGCAAAAGATATCGACCATTAGGGGAAAATTGAGGAAGCAGCATAGGTCTAGCCTCTGCCATCATGTGACTAGTCATCCTGTGCATCCAGATCTGCATTCCATTAAGGTTAAAACTGGCTGTAGAATTTTGGTCAACATCGAGCTTATCTTCCCAGAACACACTCCCAAGAGCATGGCTATCCCATACTTGAGTTGCATCCAGGCGATTGGTGAGGAAGAACCTGCTATTAGGCCCAAAACTGGGATGATAGCTATCAGCAACTTCCAAAAGCAGCGCCAGTTCTAGTCCGGCATCCAGTTTCCAAAGTTTGACTATGGCGTTTTCACTGTGCGTAAAAATCAGCTCACCATTCGGAGAAAAACCCACTTCCACAATCTTATCCTCCTCTTCTATTACCTTTCTCAGCAATTCCGTCCCATCTAGAGCGCTGATCAGGCATATTTCCTTTTCATCAATAAGCACAAACTGGCTTCCATCTGGAGAAAACTGCCCCAAACTCCCTCTTTCCCAAGCCTTTATCAATGTGCCAGCAGGAGCCAGAAAAAGTTGAATTCCTTCGTTGACAGTTCCCTGACAGAGTACCTGATTTTTGGTGGAGATATGAGTATTTATAATTCCATCCTTTTGCCAGACTTCTTGCCAGTCGTTTAGAGCCTCTCCTATCTGCATAAAACGGGTAGTGCCCTTGGGATCTATAAGGAGGCAGTATGTCCCATCGGGTGACCAACTAGCAACAACACTGTCCTCCAGTTCTCGCCTTTGGTCGTTCCTGAAGTCCCAAATTTCATTGATAAAGCGAGATTTAATAAATAAGTATTGATCTTGCGGATCAATAGTAGAAGTCTCGATCGACACGTAGGTTTCGGAACTTGCTGCTATTAGCTGAAGGTCCTGATCATAGATCCTAAGGAAACTGTCGAATCCTTGCACCAAAAACAATTCTAGGCTGGGAGAAGAAGCCATCCACGACACTCCTCCATCTAAGTTCCTGACCGGCCAAAAAGGTTGATGATGATACGCCAATTGTAATAGAGTCCTGGTAGTGTGGGTGGAGGGTTTTTCCGGTTGGATCGCCTGGTAGGAGGCGTAAGCCAGATAGTAAGCTAGGCCATTGTCTCTTCCAATCTCTGTGCTCGCAACCTGTGCATGAGCAAGGGACTGCACTTCTCGGCCTCGCCGCTCCGCTGCTTCTTTTTGGCGAAGGGCCTCATCTCTTTGTTGGATTATCTGCTCGTTTAGGCGTTCCAATCGCTCAATCTCATTCAAGCGCTGTTGCATGCTTCGTTCCAGAAAGTCCTTTTCTAACTGGTTGAAGGAGTGGTCTTCATTACTTAGTTCTCCGTACAGATTGGAAAGATGCGGATTATTATCCCATAAGAGTGTAGGAGTTGGTACCGTACTGGGTCTACGTTCTCTAATACTTGAAGGCACAACCGTACTATATTCCCTTACTACCTCCCATAGATTTCTGTACACAATGAGCCTGCCAATCCCTTGCTCTTCGATCCATTGTCGACATTTTGGCCAAAATAGGATCAGAGCATCATGAGTGGGCTCCAGGTAAGACTGTCCTTGGTGATCACTAGTAAGGACAATTAATTGTTCTTCAAGTAATGTCTGGACGACCTCTTCCACCTCTTGCTTTGCCTTTTCTCCGGGATAGTCAAGTTCATTTATCAGTTCTCGATTACCTTGGGTATCAAGTCCAGCAGGTAGGTAGGCCACCCTTCGGCCGGTCAATTGTCCATTTTCAACTTGAATCATGCGGATTAGTATTTTCTTCACTATGGGTTGTAAGTCCGCAAGTTGATCCGTGGCGCTATCTGCCCGATTCGAAAGAATTCCTGCAATTCCTCCGATGGACCAATACTCTGAGGCCAATAAGGTACGATCCTTTCGGTTACTACTTACAAATTGATCATAAAGCGCATTGAGACTCAACGACAATAATGGAAGCGCCCCTGGCAGCCCATCCAGTTCATTAGCTAAGGTAAATGGGAAACTGGCAGGTTCAAAGAATAGTACAGCTTGATCCGCTGGGCGAAAGATTACCTCGAGGAGGTCCTCCCTAGAAAAATAAGGCACTAAGAACCGTCCTTTTTCCCACCACAGCCCTCCAATTGGATTTAGCGGATGAGTTTGGGTTTGAAGCAGTAATTCATAATCGGAGCGAATGGCAAGGACGATAAGTAGCGAAGCCAGTCCGCCTGCTTTCCGCGATAACACCTCGTTATCTATGGCTTCAGCCACTTCTTTTTCGAAGTCTTGCCATAATGGCGAAGAGAGGCCAGCGACCAGACATTCTTCATACTGGTCGATGATCCATACTCTGTTACCTGAACTTAGCTGATCTTTCCAGTCTGGCATTTCGGATTCCAACTTGCTCAAGGGATCGCGACCGGGCGTAAAAACAGGTAGTACCTCCCAGCCCATTTCTTCGAGCCTTGGTACTAGGCCTGCTGCTAGGAGCGAGGATTTACCCACACCTGAACCTCCTGTGACTATCACCAGTGGTTCCTTCTGGCATTTTTCCAGCAGGTCATCCACCACCTGATCGCGACCATAATAGTATAGTCGATCTTCCGTTGTGTAAGACCGTAATCCGATATAAGGATTTCGTTCTGGGAAAGGCGGTAAGTTTAAGGGGCTGTTGGGGTTGAGGAAAAGAAATTCCCCTTTGTCATGTCGTGCCAAGTCAAAAATGGCTGGAGTTTGTCGAACACTGCTATTTGCGGTCATCTGGTTGACTCTATCTCGTAGGTAGATATATAATTCAGTGGCCGTGACCAGCCCGTCTTGCTTTCCTTCCACTACGCCGAAGTCCGCACGCCCGGATAAGCCTTCGAGCAAAGCGGTAGCAAAAGGCGAGTGTTGGTCCCCCGTGCGAACGCCAAGTAGCCCATTCATCACATCGACCGCCTCTTGATCCGCCCCTGCCGACACCAAAACCTGCCAGGCGGGATCCTTAATATAGTGGGTAAATCTCTCTTGATAAATCACACGCTTGCCGCGGCGTCGGAAGTTCCTAGTCCCTAGTGACCACCGTAGGGAGCCGGCAAAACAACAATCCATGATCAGGAGGCCGTGGCGGCAAGGCCAAGTATTAATAGCTTGGATCAATTCCCCCATTGGTAACAGGCTGTCTACTTCATCTAGATTGGCATCTACAGGCACCAAAAAGCCCTGTGGGTCTACTTCACTTTCAAAGGCCACACCATGCCCGGCAAAGTAAAAGATAAGGCGATTTTTTTCTCCTAAGTGTTCTGGAATCGTCGTCTGAATGAGTTGGAGAATGTTTTCTTTAGTAGCTGCTTCGTCGAGTAAGATATTAGCAACGGTAAAGCCTTGGCTTTGGAAAGCTGCCTCCAACGCCTTTGCATCATTGACGGCCGTCTCTAGCTGACGTACGGATTCGTATTTATCGATACCAATGATAAAGGCATAACTCTGCTCAAAATGGGCGTTAAGATCAGTCATCTTATAAAATTTTCGAGCTGCCTAGATCGGAAGCAATACTAGCTGTCAGGTGCAGCCATAAGGTCGGGTTCTGCTACTCCGAACTGTAGCTCTTCATCTTCTGTTAATCTTTCCATCCACTCGGTGTCTCTCAAAGCGTAATAGTTTCGCCAAATTCTGACCTTACCGTCAGTCTGATTGAAATTATCTAAATCTTTCGTAGCCACGTACAATCCCTCTGGAGAAAAGTCTCCCCACCAAACATTGTTAACCTCATCTTCTAATTCTTGCAATACATTGCCTTCGTAATCGCAGATCCAAGCTATCCCACGGTTGTCTCCTCCTGCCCCTGCAATCAGGATAAAGCGTCCATCCGGTGAGAAACGGACCGCACGCATAGCCACTGAAGTTCTTCGTATAGTTTTTATTTTCTTTCCTTGATTGTCCCAAATGATAGCCTTTTCATCCGCGCCACCCGTCAATAAGCGGTCTCCATTTGGAGAAATGGCCACGGAATGAACATCATGTGAGCCACTATGCCCCTTTAACTCGATCAGAACATCGCCGTCCATGTCCCAATAGAACACCTTCCCACCTGTACAGCCAATTAACAGAAACTTGTCATTATCCGAAATAGCTAACACTAAAGCCTCGCCAGTGACCTTATGCTCTTCGGGATTCGCGTTATCTTTAGTCAGGACATGGACTTTGCGTTCCCGATTGGCCACATAGATTTTTTGTCCATCACTACTAATCGCCACCCCCTCAATGATGCCTCCGATATCTCGTTCCCAACTGGGCTCTCCTTTGAGATTAATACATTTTACCTTTCCATCCATGCCTCCTGTAACTAGGAATCGACCATTTTTAGAAAAGGCAGCCGTACGGATATTTTGCTCATGCTGTGCTACTAGGATGCGCCGCTTATCGATGGGATTTAGCAAAAAGCCCTGGCCATCTGTTCCTCCAACGAATACGGCCTGTGATTCTAAGGCAAAATCAGCTGGCGCAAAGGAAGAGGGTACAAATAGAACTGGTGAGATTCCAGCACCTACTTCGGCACAACGATGGTCTATCGCCCCTTGTAGATCATAGATGAGATATCCACCTTTGCCATCACCGACCAGCAAATTGCGGCCTTTTGGATGAAAGTCCACAGCATTCATAGCTTGAGCTCGAGCACCCAGCCGTTGTGGGTCATAGTCGATCACATTGCCGATATAGACACTACCATCTTGACAAGTCATGGCCATCTGATCGCGCTGCTCCAGAAAGGTGACTGATGTTATGGCTCCTTCGCAGCGATCCAATACTTGATAAACCTTGGCAGAATTCTCACGGTTTTCCCATAAGAGCATTTGGTTTTCTTCCCCATTAGGAGCAGCCGCTCCACCAGACAATACAAACTCCTTGCTCCCGTGCATGGCCACCGCCGAGACGATGGCATGATGGCCACCTTGAACAAACTCTCTGATTACTTCCCCTTGAAGATTCCAAAGTAAGATCCGTTTATTACCCGTTCCTGCTAAAATTTCTTGCCCATCAGGAGCAAAGGCCACACTCCATATTTGGTGCACATCACTTCGAGTGAATTCCTTTAATGGGTTACCGGAAATATCCCATAAGATTACCCGATTATCTGTGCTACCCGAAATAAATGTGAAGGCAGGTTCTTCTTCATTCAAGCTGATAGCTACTGGGGAAAAGCAAATGCTAGTAACTGGCCCTTCATGCGCTTCCAAAACAATCGGTTCCGCTTCGAAATCTTCTAAACTCCAAATCCTTATTGATCTGTCATGACTTGCCGTAACCAACCATTTGTCATCAGGTGAAACGCTAAGGCTAAGTATCTTTAATCGATGTCCTTCAAATCTATGGGCTTCTTCTCCCGCTTCTAACCAAAGCCTGGCCGTGCCATCATTACTAGCTGTCACAAATCTTTGGCCATCAGATAAATAGGCCACTGAGGTGATAGCTTCTGAATGCCCGTCATACCGTCTGTAGAAGCGGCTACGGCGGTTGGAGGTTTCTGCAATAGCACTCAAGGCATCCTCTGATTTTGCCATGTCATAAGCCTCTGCTGCAAGATTGTATCCAATCGTATTATTTCCATCATAATACAGCAAACCTTTCGCAGCTAAGGCCGAAGACCTAGCTTCATTCCGCTCTCGACGTAAGCGCGTAACTAAACTTGCTTTCTTTTGGGTACTCTCTCGGACGAAATCAACTTCTGCCTTATTGAGCCAATTATTTTCTCCCCGCAATACCTCCTGCAATTCCCCTAGTTTGGGGTTGCGATCCCACAAGAGAGATGCTCTAGTCAATTCATCTTCAAAAATGTCCTCATGACGTACTTCATCGCGGCTCAAGTAGTCCATTACGGCTGTCCATAGCAGTCTTTGCAATACGATATTGGCAGGCCCAAATTCCTGCACCCAGCGCAAGCATCGTGGCCAGAAATTAATCAAGGCATCATGCATAGGTTCCAGATAGCACTGGCCCGTTTCTTCATCCGGAGGCGTCACAATAATCAATTGTTCTGCTTCCAAACGCTGTCGTACAGCCATTACCAAAACATCATGTTCGTCATCCTCAAAATCTAGCTCATTAAATACCTTAGGAATAACCTTTGAACCTTCAGATTCCGAAGAAGCACTTTGCTTTTCAACCGCTGACAATAAAAAAGGTACTTTTCTACGCACCAATTTGCCATTTTCAAGCTTTAGCATCCGTAAAATGATGCGCTTCATCATTGCTTGCTTGGCCTTACCATTCTCTTCTTCCCCCAAATCTGTAAAGACGGCATCTGCTCGAGAACTGACCATGCCGATCAACCCTCCCAGCGCCAAATAATCTGATTCCAACAGCTTGCGGTCTTCTCGATCTTCATCTTCCAATTTCTTAAAAAGTGTATTCAAACTGAGGGATAACAAAGGCAACGCCCCTGGTTGTTGATCTACCTCCGTAACCAATTTGGCGGGAAAGTCTTCCGGTTCAAAAAACAGGACGGCTTGCTCTGCAGGTAAGGTGACAATATCATATAAGTTGTCCCAGCTTAAGGGTGGCACCACATAACGACTATTTCGCCACCAGTCGGCCAAAGCATGTTCAGCACCGTGCAATAGCAACTCATAATCTGATCGAATCGTCAGAATTAAGCGAAACCTAGATTCCTCGCCTCCATCTAGGCGAGCTTTTTCCTGATCCAAAAGACTCGCCAAAGCACGATCAAAATCCAAATATTGTTCCACCATCACGCCATGAATCATCGCTTGCTCATACTGATCGATGATCAAAATGGTCTTTTGGTTTTCTATTTCTGTTAATAGATCTGACTTTACGAAGCTTGAATTTTCGGTAGAGCCATCCGCATTGACCTCCTCTTGAGAAGCAGGTAGGCTTAGGTCACGTAGAACTTCTGGATCTGGACGTAGGACCTTTATTTGCCATTCTTCCTCGACAGCTTGCTGATAAGCCACCCGTAGCTTGGGAATTAGGCCAGCCTTCACAATCGAAGACTTTCCCATTCCTGAACCCGCTGTGATAACTACCAATGGCTGCGCCTGTACCTTTTCTGCTAGTGTTTCAACCACTGCTTCTCGGCCATAGAAAAATTCGGCATCTTGCTCCTCAAAGGTTTGCAGCCCTTGGTAAGGATTGCGGTCGGGGCGTTTATCTAAATTGAAAATGATCCTTGGATCGGGATTAATAAATAGGTATTCCCCTTTGGCGTGGCGTCGCAGTTCTAGAAGATCGGGCGTCTGCTTTACTCGGCTATTTTTGGTTAATTCCTTTACTCGATCTCTTACATAAATGAACAATTCTGTCACGGTGATCACACCATCCTTTTCTCCTTCTAGCACGCCAAAATCTGCTGCTCCCAACAGGCCTTCCTCCAGCGCTTGAGCGAAGGGGGATTGATTTCCTTGGCCCCTTGACCCCAACAATCGACTTACCACGTCGACAGCCTCCTCATCAGAAGAAGCTGAGGTTAGAATTTGCCAAGCGGGATCGTTGGTGTAGCGCGTAAATCGCTCATCATAAATCTTCTTTGTACCCCTCCGCCGAAAATTCCGGGTGATCGTAGACCATTGAAAAGCGCCTGAAAAGCAACAATCCAAAATGACCAAGCCATGCTTTCCTTTCCAGCTGGTCTCCATATGTGTTCTTAGGAAGTCCATATTGACCATGGTGTTTTGGTCATTAATATCTCCATCAACTGGTACCAAATATCCCTTTGGACCTTCATCACTTTCATCATGATTGTCTATGGCAATTCCATGGCCGGCAAAGTAGAAGAGCATTCGATCATTCTCTTGTACCGTATTGGGTATGGTTTCAGAGATGAGGGTTTCAATATGAGCCTTCGTTGCGGCTCCATCCAGCAATAGGCTATGTACGACAAAATTGTTGTTAGGTGCACTATCTTCAGTTGTGATCTCTTCTGTATTCTCTCCCTCTTCTACCTCATCTGTATTTGCATTACTAGGATCGAGTCCTCGCAATAAGCTGGCAATTCTTTCTGCATCCCCCTTAGCCGAAATCAACGGATGGGTGGGATAGGCATTAATGCCAATGATGAAGGCGTGATGTTTGCCGAAGGGAAGTTCCTTTTGGGCCATGCCATAGAGATTTTAGGTGTATGAAGGATGGGACTACAACGGGTATTGGATGGATAAAGTCGGAAGGCTAAGCTTTTAGCCAACCTTCCAACTCGACATTTCTTATTTTTTACAGCCTTCTAGCTCTCAACCAGAACGGTCTTGATCGTCAGGCTAGTGGTAAACCAATCTGTAGTTTTAGTTCCGGTCGAACCTCTTCTACGAAAGTTACGTGTACCACCTCCTGCAGCTTTCAAGAACTCCTCTAGTTGATTGGTCGGTTCCCGATCGCTGGGATTCTTGGTCCCTACGTGATTCGCCAATGAGGCCTGTTCCAGATATCCCGTGTCAAATTCCTCCGTACTAACGATCAACTTGAAATGATCTTCCAGCTCTGTAATATTGTTATCTATATGTTGCTGTGACAAGAAGAAATCCGTGGCCTGCCAGGTACCATTAGGATCAAAAACAAACTCATTTTCATTATTGAAGTCTCCTGAGCTAATGTTGTACTGGATTTGCCCCTCAGTCAATTCAATATTGTCTTCCGTATGTGTTCGTAATCCTAGTATTGCACTCGGCGGCAACCAACCCTGGGTAGATAATGCAAAATCCTTGCTGAGGCCAACAAAACCGGCGTGATAGTGCTTATTTGATTTATTCATCTTCACTCGAATCTTGATACTCGGAATCACCCAATCATTGTCTTCATTACGGCGCATCTCCAGCACTAATTCTCCATTATCAGTTGGCAAAATACGATTAGGGTCTTCGGGATCCTGGAAGCGTACATCCCCATCTTCCAACTCAGCATTCGGATCTGAAAAAGTGGCCAATTTTCCATCCTTTACGATAGCTGAACCGCCGTCGAAGATTTCAATTTCGACATCGCCAGCTTGTATCTTATGTGGCTGTTCATTCTCCAGCTTTAAGGTACTCTCCCAGCGGGTGATATGTTGCAATTGTTCAATAGCAACGGTGGCAGCATCTTCATTAAATCCCTGCTCAACGGTAGCTAACTGTAAATTGTCCTCACGTCTCCTTAGGTAAAATCCCTTATCAGCACCATTGATACTAGCTACTAGCTTGAATTGAAAGCCTTCATTGGCTCCAGCTTCCGCTACCATAGGAATAATTTGCTGTCCTAGCTTTTCACGTAGCAATTCCACAGCAGCCGTAAGTTCTTGCTGTTGTGCGGCGGGTAAATCCGCTAACATCTTCTCCTCCCCATCTACTGCTAACCCGAATCGAACCTTAGTGGGTGGCATGGGGGAAAGAGTAATCACCGCTTTCATCAGTGCTGTTCCTTCGGGGAATGTTTGCCCTTCCTCCAGTTGAATCCTACTACGATGCGCCTCGACTTTGGTCAATCTGCCACTCAATGCCGTAGCCACATCCACCTCTTCGATGTCCACATCATGCGGGTAGATGTCCACAAAGGTAGTACCAGTAGCCGTTGAGGCTAAGCCATGCAAAGATCCTGCATCCATTATCGCCTCTGTTTCACTTGTAGGCCGCACCAGATATAGATTGGCATTATCTACTATCTCCGTAGATAAGAATCCTAGATTAATATCCGATGGGGCGGTAGCACTAATCACCGGTGATTGGAAGGAAATTCCGGCCTTAGCCTTGACCCGGGCCCGTACCAACTTCGTTAGGTCTCGATAACTGATATTCCCTCCCGTAGCTCTTAACACCTGTAGGAAAAAGTAGGTAAATACCCCAAACTTTCCTTCTGGGAATAAAGCTTCTTTGGACAATTCATTCTCTCGGCAAGCCTGAATAGCCACGGCCTTGTCCGCTTGCTCCAGCGTAAAAGCAGTTGTATCCTCGAGATCCAAAATCGCTTTATTGTCCTCGTAGAAGGCATAGGAATTCACTGGTCTTCTCTGATTGGCCACTGCATCTTCCTCGGCTTCGGGTGGATTAGCAAAACGGATAGTAATGCCATTGGTATTGAAATTCCGGGTAATATCCGCTGCGTAGCAGCAGTCCATCGCAGAGATGATATGCGGTCCATTAGCGGATAAATTGCTCAACAACCATCGATACTCGATATCACTAATTGGATAAATTCGCGCTGCACCTTCGTCTGTATCTCGGTCTGTGAAGCTATCCTGCACCATAATCACTCCTCCCCTATTCAAGTCCATACTGGATCCCCCAATATGTGACAATTGATTCGGACGGAATTCAAAAGAGCCATGTCCACTGAAGTGAATAAATACCGTGTCTTCAGCTGTAGCCTGTCCTAAGAATTCATCAAAAGCAGCTAGCACATTCTCTCGGGTTGCCGGGATCGGCGGTGCATCCTCAGCACATACCACATCCGGCGATATACTCCGATGCTGCTCCGCAATCCTCACCGACCGTAGCTTGCGAATATGTAGTCTATCCTGCGGATCAGCAATACTTTCCTTCAAGAACCGCTCTACCTCCTCACTATCTCGCACACAACCTGTCAAGTTAAACTCACCTGGCACCGTGCGATGATAATCATACCGATTCACCCCGATCAATAGGGCAAACACCTTTCCTTCTGGACTGATACTGACTCTGTTCTCAAAAGGCGCTGTATTGCTATTGCGCGTCAAGGTACTGCCATCCACGGAACCCAAGACGGGCTGTCCACCCTGCAATCCTCGCCCTCCCAGCAACAATCCGACTGGAAAATCAATTTCATTCGACAAGCCGACGGGCGTCTGCGTCTGCCCCATCTGTGCTGCCGTATCCGGCACCTTGGTTCTCAGGTAATCCCAGACTTCATGCGCCGTCACCATCGTACGCCCATCCCTCGCAAAGTCGGAATAGCCACTCAGCGCCTCCATCAGGTGCCAAGTAAATGTGGAGATCCCATGCTGGTGAAGCACCAAGGAGTTCTCATCCCCAGTAGTAGAGAAGAGGAGGGTTTGGCCAAGACTGGCGGCGGGGTTGGGGATGGGTCTTGATCCTCCACCTGGGTCATCATCATCTTCTGGCGGTGGCGGCGGATCCGGAACTGGCCTTGATCCTCCACCTGGGTCATCATCATCTTCCGGTGGCGGCGGCGGATCTGGGACTGGTCGTTCTACTATTCTTTCATGGTCAACTGATAAGTTTTCACTGTCTGAGATAAAAAGTAGGTGGCTAGGTGAAAGGCTTTGAATCAACCCACTCAACATATTAATGTTCAAGGCTGACCGGAAAAGTTTTCCCAGATCAGACAAAACATCATGAGGAATAAGGTAAAGAGGCGCAGTATTGTCAGAGTGTTTAATTTCAAATCCAGAAAAATAAACCAAAGCTGTTTTATCTGGGTTTTCATCTGCTCGTAATCTTTTCTCCAACTCAAAAAAACCATTGATAATATTCTGCCTGGTAGCTTCTTCTCCTAGGATAGATACTACATTTTTCAACTTGTAGGCACAACGGTCTTCTCCCACCAGTATGGAGTGCAGTGCCTGCGTGTTGGCCTCTCCCGTCGTACTTAGATGGGAGAAAGCCGGATCTCCCAGTCGGTCCATGCCGATGAGGAGCGCGTAGGTGTGTTCTAAGCGATTGGTCATATTTTGGGTTTTAGTTTTTCGTGTTAATTGGTGTATGATTTTTTTCTCCAGCTCATGTTGGTATTCTTTACCAACATGAAGTGCTGGGCTTCATTTTATCTTCCCATTCACTTTTCGTCGAGGATGGTTGCTGGTAGGAAATATCAGCAACGGCTTAGGAGGATACGAGCTGCAATTGCTATTTTGCAGCTGTCGCCCCCTAGGTCCACAGTCCATGTTGGTACCCGTCTAGCTAACCAGATAGATTTTCTACCAACAAGTCACCATGATTCCAAGGTCACTTTGCATTCCAGCTCTCCAGCTTCTGCAGGAATTCTTCCTTCCGGCGACGGGAAATACTGATGGCTTTTTTATCGCTCATGATCACGAAGCCACCTTCATTTCGGATATATTCCGCTAGGTGATTGAAATTAATCAAATAGGAATGATGAATCCGACAGAAGCCATAGTCTTCCAATTTGGCTTCTACCCAGCCCAAGGATTTAGTGAGCTTCACTGGTTTTCGGCCATCCACATGCAGTACCGCTACATTATCCTCAGCTTTCGCATAAATTACATCTTCAATCTCTATGAATTGTTGACCAGTAGAAATTGGAAAACCGATTCGATTAGCGGTAACAGTTGGAGCACTCACCACTGGCTGCTGAAGCAATTTGGAACGTACTTTTGCTACCGCGTCCAGCAACTCCTCAGTGTCCACCGGCTTCAGTAAATAATCTACTGCACTATTTTTGATCGCTTCAATGGCATACTGGTCATAACTAGTGGTGAATATGACTTCGAAGGAGGGATGACGAATGGCTTTTAAGACATCAAAACCGGTCATATCCCCCAACAAAATATCCAGGAACAAGACATCAGGAAGGTGCCGTTTGATGGCTTTGATCGCATCCGCACCATTCAGGCACTCTGCAACTATCTCTACCTCAGGACAGTTGTTCTGTAATTTAAAGCGAAGATTATCCATGCCAGAAGGCTCATCTTCCACTAGGATAGCTCTCAAAGTGCTCATGTTTAGGTTTTTGTAATCTCTTTGTAGGGCAATCGGATAATCACTTGTGTACCGCTTGCATTGCCTTCTTCATCGAATAGATCAATTATTTCCACTTTAGCCCCCTTTGCCCGTCCTACTACATTCAATCTTTCCTGATTGATCTTCATACCCACTGAATTCTGTTGCAGTACCGAAGAAGCCTTGATTGCTGCAGCTTTGGCTCTTCCTACACCATCATCCTTGATCGTACAGACTAGATGTTTCCCTACTTTATCTACTTCCACCTTTACCAAACCCGGCCCATCCTTGGGCTTAATGCCATGCCAGATGGCATTCTCGATATAGGGCTGCAAGATCATAGCTGGCATTTCTACTTGCTTGGGATCAATATCTTCATCAACATCAATTAGATACCTAAGTTTATCCCGGAAACGCAATTGTTCTAGCTCCAAAAAATGCTCTAGTGTTTTTATTTCCTCTGCTAGGCTTATTTTCCCATCCCGTGAACTGTTCAAAACTTTCCTAGTCAATCTCGAAAAATGAACCAAATATTTAGTTGCAGCTTCCTTTTTATCTAGGTTTACTAAACTCTCAATAGCATTTAAACTATTAGAAATAAAGTGTGGGTTAATTTGCGCTCGTAGTGCTTCCATCTTGGCTTTCAGTCGTCTTTGTTGTTGACGTTGTAATACCACGATAAATATTAAACCTATTAGTAACAAGCTAGCTCCGCTAATGATCCATTGAACTCTACTTCTCTGTTGGTTTTTAACTTCTAGTTTATTTCTCTCAAAAGCCCGGTTTCTTTGATTGGCAATTTGTAATATATGCCCAATTGTATCGCTTAATCCAGCATAGTTGGAGTTCAAAAATTCCTCGGATGTAGCCCCAAGAAGCTCTTTGCAATCTCTTTCTACAGCTTTAAATCTCCAGTTGCATAATCTTGAAACATTCTTACCCATATTTCGCATTACCGCCAACGCCCCTTCTTTTCTAGCCTCTTCCATCGCTAATTTATATGAAATAATAGCCGAATCTACATCAGCATATATTTGTTCTTCAGTTCTCGTGTTGTTGAATGCCCGGCGTTGATAATTTTTACCAATCTCGCGATACAAGAAGTACAAGTCTTCTCGCTGATACTGAAAGCATTTATGGTAGCTTTTCATGGATTCCTCAAAGTACTTTTCATCTTTCTTGAAGCTTCTATATTTCCAATTATTTAATATCCCAAGTTTTTGATATCCTCTAGAAAGTGCATTAATATCGTCAAAGTCATGAGCATATTTAAGTCCTCTTTGAATCAGCTCTTCCGCATGATCAAATTGCTTCTGATCATAATATATTTTAGCCCAATCAAATTGTAGTCTAGCTTGTCCTGCCTTATTATCTGATTCCAGATAGTACTGATAACTTTCTCTATAATAGTGTTCGGCAAGAGGAATCGAATCCAATGCCTCGTATAATTCGGCTAAATCATGCAATACCTGTCCCTTAAGAAATAGAGAATCCTTTACTGCAAGTGAGCTCTTATCTAACAACTCAAGAGCAAAGGTGAATTTTTCTTTAGCCGCCTTAAAATCTCTCTTTCGACGATAGAATAAACCAATTAGGTTATTGCTTCTAATTAGCCAGCTTTGCTCATTTAAACTATTAAAAATCCTTCTACTAATCTCTGCATCTACTAGGGCTTCCTCTATCCCCTCTCCATACTTCTCTCTACGGCCCTTCAACAAAGCAATATAGTAGGAAGTTATACCTCTTGACAACTGCCAGTTCTTCTCCGTCGCCATATTATAAGCCGTATCCGCATACACCAATGCCACATCATCATCGTAATTCTTCAGTTTATCGGCGAGAGTCAATAAGCTATCCACTTGCTGCCGTTTACCCTTTACTTGATCCAAGCCTTCAAAAACAGCCTTGGTATCCAGGTATTGATCGAGGTCTTCACCAGGAGGCGCGCCACTGTAGCTGGGCTCGAAATTGGGGCGGTCGGGGTTGCAGGAGGTGGCGAGTATAAGGAGGAGGAGAGAAGACAGAAGGCTGAAGACAGAAGACAGACGGGATTGAGTAGGGATTTTCGTACCTTGGCCTTTTTCGGCTTCCCTCTTCCGACTTCCCATCTCTTTCTGCTGACATCTGTCCCCTAACATCTGTCCGCTAGCATCTGTCATCTGACATCCGTCTTCTGTCACCTGACAGCGTAGCGGTCTCTCTTCTGGCTTATATTTTGACACTAATTCCACGTCCAAAGGTGTAGCATTTGAGTTGTTTCAAAAGTAGGGATATACCGATGTGGGTCAAACCACATGTTGATGTGGGAACCTATCTGATGTACCCAATTCTAGGAGTTGTATTTGATTGTGGGGTTATAGTTGGAGGAGACTTAACACGGTTTGTAAAATAGGAAAAAATCTCTATTGCATAGACTTCCGAAATCTTCGAGACTTCGGAAGTC
>CAJXPD010000208.1 GCA_913057785.1 uncultured Lewinella sp.
CTAACGATCAAGTCAAAGCCCTCCTCGATACCATGGGGCAGTTCAAAGTCCTGAATCGAGCCTAAGTGGGCAAGCAGTCGATCGGCCCACGGAGATTTTTCCATATTCTCCTTGGCTTGGGCATAGGCGGCTTCATCAATCTCTACTGCTTGGATATGCCCTGCTTCACACCTTTGCGCCATCATGATGGCGATCAGGCCTGTCCCTGTACCTATATCAAGAATGGTATTGGCCGTTCCAATTGGAGCCCAGGCACCAAGTAGAACACCATCTGTTCCAACTTGCATAGTACAGCGATCTTGCTCTACTGTAAACTGTTTAAATACAAAGGGTTTGATAGCCTTAGAGGGAGTCATGCGTAAATTACTATTATAGAAGTAGTGTGTCCGTATTATGAAAACTTGGGAACCGGACGTTCCGATTCCCAAGTCTCAAGCGTCATTAGTCCGTAGAAGCAGCTTATTGCTCCACTATATCTGTTAGATTTCTGATGTTCAACTGCGGCGCGTTGAAATCCGAAACAATTGCTGTTAAAGTCACCTCACCGTTTGGCAAGGAATTACCAGAAAAAGAGGCCTGGTTTCTGGTATACATCGTAATTGATCCGCTTGGATCAGTCAAAGTTTGAGATCCGGCAAAGGTGCCACTACCGAAGCTTACGTCTTTTATTACGACTAGAGTAGATTCCCAGTCTTCCAAATTATCGATCACCTGCTTGATAGTAGCCTCTCTTGGCGTAGGTAATGTACCAGCTCCTTTTGAAGTAGCATTTTCTAAAGGAACATTATTGACTTGAAGCAATCCATTAAATTCAGACAATTCTTGCGCTGAGACAACCACCTCCACTTCCTCTCCTAATGGGAAGGCGTGTTCTGCATCGAAGCGCACCACAATACCATGTTCTCCGTCCTGTAGAACTAAGTTCCTTCCAGTAATATTACCATTACTAAGATCCGAAATCACGATACCAGTGAGAACTCGATTGTTTGGCGCCACCTCAACCCCATCTCCAAAGAGTTCTCGAAGTTCACCAGCCGACACAGGTTCGTTATCTCCGCCAGTATTACCACTATTTCCATCTGAACTTACATCATCCAGATTACGAATAATGATTTGCGGAGAATTGAATTCCGATACTACTGCGACAATATCAGTATTACCTCCTGGTACAGGAGATCCAGAAAAACTTGCTGCCCCGCGCGTAAACATACTAATGGAACCTGATGCATCTGTAACCGTCAAATTGCCATTGTAGGTACTTCCCCCGCTAATGGTAGCTTCTTTGACCTCGACCAAGGTTGATTCCCAGGCTTCTGCGTTCGCAAGAATCTCACTGATGGTTGCTGTACGAGGCGTAGGAGCCGTACCATTGCCATTGGAGGTTGCCGCAGCATTCGCTACACCCGCCAACTGCAAAAGACCGTTAAATTCAGAGAATTCTACCTCAGATACGACCACCTCCACATCTTGTCCTAGGTCAAAATCATGGAAGTCGCTAAAGCGAATTACAATTCCCTTGTCTCCATCTTGTAGCACCATATTGCGGCCATCCCAGTTTTCATTAGCTCGATCAGAGATGACCACACCACGCACTTTAGTGTCCGCCGGTGCCGCTGTTGCTCCACCTTCATAGGCAGCTCGGATGTCTCCAATACTCACTAGATTTTCTCCTCCGGTTCCAGCGCCACACCTAGTACCCGACATTTGCAGATCACTTGGGCGCCTAACCAACAGCTGTCGTGTATCTCTGAAAACACTCAACACCCCTACAAAACTGCCTTGTCCTTCTGGGGTCAACTCACTGGCAAAGTCTGCAAAACCACTCGTACGCACAACCAGGCTATTTCCTTTACAGTCCTCCAAATCTCTATTCACGGAAAAGCGATTAATCGCATCTGCGTAGGGCGCACCTGCTGAAGCTGCCGCAAATTGTACATTGTCAAACTGTACTACTTTGCTCAACAATTGATCTAATCTCGCCGCATCATTTAGATCCTCGATAGTAACCACCTCTGGCGTAATATTCTTATCTCTTTCTTTCACAAATAAATGATTCTTGATGAGTAGATCCTCAATTGGATCCTCAACTGAACCATTGATTTGGTACGTTCCATTATAATCTCCGATGTATAATCCTTGCAATTTGATGAGGACCACTGTCCCTTCAGCGTAGTTATTGAAAAGGCCAGTAGCATTCAAACGAACAAGGAAGCCTCCCGTTTCATCTTGCACCGCAATTTGGCGAAACAGGTTCCCTGTTTGGTCATCTGCTCCTACCACTACCTCCACAATCAGATCCTCTTCAATCTGCTTGGATGCTTGACCTAGAGTATGCAAGGCCTTTATTTCCGCTACCGTCGAATTGGCCGTCAAAGTAGTTAGACCATCCAATGGTGGCTCATCAAAATCCTGATCAACACAGCCCCACCAAGTGGTCATGAAAAGAGAGAGAAAGAAGTAAAATGAGATCTTTTTATAGTTAGCGTACATAGTTATCCTGTTTATCGATTATGGTTTTTGAAGTCCTAATTAGATTCGGAAGGTTAGACTTAGGAAATAGGTTCGTCCGCGACTGTAGAAGTAGCGATTCGGGAATCTCCCGACATCCTTGCCTTCAAAGTCAAAACGGAACTGCTCATACCCGCCCGTGATGAAATCCTGCTTGTCCAGAATGTTGCTCACCCCAAGATTCAGGTAAATAAACAAGTCATTGATCTTCCAGGATTTTCCGCCAAAAAAGTCAACCGTGAAGGCCCCAGGGGCACGTTCTTGATCAATGATTTCTCGCCATAGGCTTGAACCCTGTTCGACTACCTGATTCGTAAATTCAGGGTTGGCTACATTGGATACAGCGGTCAATGTTCTTCTTTCTGGATAGAAATCGATCCAAACATCTTCAAAATAGTTGAAGTTAAGATTGGCAAACCAGAAGTCCTTTCCATTGTAATGCACGCCAAAGGTATAGGCCTTCTGTGGCGTACCACTAATATTGAAATTCTTAATGTAAACGGTCTTAGGAGGAATCGGCTCGGCACGATTATCAATATAGGCGAAAGCCGTTGGACGATTCGTATATTGGTATTCGCCAATAGCAGCCACAGCACTCAATCTTAACCTTGACATCACCTCCACTTCAGCAGCTAGCTCCAAGCCCATGTGACGGGTATCCATGCCCGTCATGATGTAATTTACAAAACCTCCACTGGTACTTCCATCGTCATTGATGATGGCATTATCCAGGAAGAAGCTACGATTGAAGAGCTGGTCCTGGAATGTAGTATAATAACCAAACACTCTTGCATTCGCATAGGGTGCCTTCAATAGATATCCACCTTCAATCCCTTGAATCTTAACCTGCTCTAAACCAGGAACAGTTTGATTTCTCGTTCTAGGAGAGGTAAAGGAATAGCGAGCGTAAGGAGCTTGCAGTTGATAGTTGCCATTGAAGACCAAATAATTCCGTCCATCGATCTTGTAGGTTGCCCCTCCCTTGAATTGATAGTCCAAAAAGTTTAATCGTTCAGATTCTCCCAACGAACTTTCAGGGAATTTCCCATTCTGTACAAGTCCTTCTCTCCAGAAGGTCGTGTTGTTAAGAGAAGCCGCTAAGAATATGTCGAAGCGATCGAGGCTGAAGTTCGTCTGCAACCACGCATTGGCTTTACGAATGTTCATCTGGTAGTGATAGCCGAAGATATCTCCCTCGCGAACCACTCGATTGGGCCTAGAAATGTCATTTTGGATAAAGAGAAAATCCGCTCCAGGTTCGAATTCCGCAAACCTATCAATATCTAGGTAGTAGTCTCCTCCCAATAGATCCTTGATGGTTTTGAAGTTATCTCCTAGGTAGGCCTGATAACCAACACCGCCACTCAGGGCAATTCGATCATTGATAAAAGACTCGAAACGATTGTTGAAGCTAAGGACCTCACTATCATAACGGCGATCTTCTATGATGTAACTAGACCGATTACCACTTACATTATAATCTGCAATGCCATTGACATCAGTTATAGTCTGAAAGTTGTTTCGATTGGCGTTGTACATGCTGGTCCAGTCGATCTGCCGAGCTTCCTCGGAATTACGGAGCAATTCGGCCACCGCATCAGCTTGTTCGTTATCAATGAAACTTGGTAATTTCCTATAATAATTCGGGCGTGGATCAGGAGCATCATACCAATCTAGCGCAGAACTTCCGTAGCGGCCTCCCTGGTAAGCGATAGAAGTAGTGATAGTGGTAAAGTCACCTATTGTCCAATCGTGTCTCAGGATTGCCATAGGTTGGTGCGTATCACTCACCCTCGAGTTCCTTTTTTCTCCTTCCTGATAGCCCCAATATGAATTGTAATAATTGGTTCCTGCCAAATCATACAACTCTTGAATGGCAGCTCCTGATCGTCCTCTCTTGTTAGGTGCCCCAAATACCGTTAGATTCAGCAGGTGGTCATCTCCGAGTTTCTTATCTACGGAAAGGAAGTAGGAATAGGCATCATAGAAAGTACCAGGTGTATAGCCTTCCTGCGCCCATCGTTGTGAAGCTGATATAGTGAAAGCCCAGCCGGAAGGCAACATGCCTGTACTATGCGTGGCCATGGTTCGGTGATCATACGAACGATTCGAGATTGCATAGGATACTCGAGTCTGCTTGCGCTGTGTCGAAGCTCGGGTATCAATAGCAGTAGCTCCTCCGATTCCACCAATGCTGTAGGAATTTGACCCCAATCCTACATCGGTATTTCTATTACGCAACACATCATTCAAACCACCCCATTTGCCCCAGAAAACTCCCCCACTTTCCAAATCATTTACCTGGATATTATTCAAGAACATACTGGTATGTTCAGAACGATAACCCCGGAAATTGAAGCGATAGGAACCGAAGACAAAACCGATCGTATTAACGAAGCGGTCTCTAGAAGCCGTTAAGATTCCAGAGATACTTTGAGCCCCAGCACTGTTTTGATCGTCTGTACTGAGTGTTACGGTCGGAATTAGTTCTTCCGCTGCAATCACATTTAGATTCTCTTCGGCAATTAGGCGCTTTGTCCCAACAGTGATGTTCTTTCTTCCAGAAACCGACACCGGAACTTCTAATGTTTGGTAACCACCACCTATGATAGTGAGTACCACCTCTTCAACCGCAGCTGAAACTTGTAATTCAAATTTGCCATCAAAGTCGGTAAAGGTACTGCTGGACAACGACTTAACCTCTGCTCCTACGATAGGTTCATCAGTTTGATCATCGATCAACTGTCCGCGAATTGTAGCTAATTGTGAAAAAACAAGGAGAGGGAAAAATAGGCTGAATAGCCCTAAAGCAATGGTACGTTTGAAGTACGCACCCGAAAAATGAACGGAACTCTGCATCAAGGATACATTTTGATTTTACATTTGGTTACTTTTAACCTTTAGTCTTAGGATGTATTTTTCAGGGCGGCACAAAGTTAACATTTCAGATCAATTGCCTGCTTCAAATCGTCAAAAATTAACACAAAGTTCATCTCATGACCTAACAATTTTAGCTACTTTTCTGATTCTAGATTCCCAAAATCGGGAGATTATCTTCGATTTTGGGTACTTTGGCGCCGTTTTTGTCGTAAACCTAAAGAACAACCACAAGACCGATGAGAATAACAATTTTTTGCCTGCTTTTACTCCTATCTAGTACTTTTCTTACCGCTCAAAACAAAAAACAATATCGAGTTGGGGCGATTGGCTTTTATAATTTTGAAAACCTATTTGATATTGAGGATGATCCTGCCATTAGAGATGAAGAATACACGCCAAATGGGAGTCGCAATTGGACTGAAGAACTGTATCAAACCAAATTGGACAACTTGGCTAAGGTGGTCTCTGAAATGGGAACAGATCTCACACCAGATGGCATGAGTCTACTCGGTGTATCAGAAGTGGAAAACCGTCGAGTGCTGGAAGACTTTGTCATTCAACCTGCCGTTAAGAAACGCAACTATCAGATTGTACATTTTGATTCACCTGATCGCCGCGGCATAGATGTGGCTCTGCTGTATCAACCTAAATACTTTAAAGTAGAACAAGCCCAGGCTATCCCTGTAGAGATTTTCGAAGGTAACGGAGATCGCAAGTACACCCGGGATGTCCTTTTCGTTTCAGGTAAATTTGATCAGGATTTGATTCATGTCTTCGTCAATCACTGGCCGTCCAGGAGTGGTGGAGCCGCAGCTAGTCAGGCCTACAGAAATGCTGCCGCCATGGAAGTTAAACTCGTCTGTGATTCCTTGTTGCTAGCAGATCCAAAGGCAAAAATTGTCATTATGGGTGATCTCAATGACGACCCCAGTAGTCCCAGTGTCAAGAAAGTACTAAACGCTAAATACAAACCTAAAGCCCTGAAAGGTCCTGGATTTTTCAATCCCATGCATGCCTATTTCAAAAAAGGTATCGGTACATTGGCTTACCGAGATGCTTGGAATCTATTTGATCAGATCATCATTTCAGAAGGCTTGCTCAATAGCTCTGAATCCGGTTACCAATACTATAAAGCACAGATATTCTCCCCCAAATACTTATATCAAAAGACCGGCAACTTTAAAGGGTATCCCTTCCGTACATTTGGCGGAAATACCTATCTTGGCGGATACAGCGACCACTTTCCCGTTTATATATTTTTGATAAAATCCGTTTAGGCCGAACATCTGTGAGTATTGACAAAAAAGTATTAGAACTTAGTGATGACTTCAAGTATGTGCTAGACAGCCTGGAAAAACAGAAGACCAATCTATTTGTAACTGGCCGGGCTGGAACTGGTAAGTCGACTTTGCTCCAACTGTTTCGCAATACTACCCACAAAAAAACCGTAGTACTTGCGCCTACCGGAATTGCAGCACTCAATGTTAAGGGTCAGACCATACACTCTTTCTTCGGCTTTCCACCGAAACCCTTGGATCGCAGTGAGATCAAAAAGAGGCGTGATCGTCGTTTGTATAAAAAGATGGAGGTTTTGATCATCGACGAGATCTCCATGGTGCGGGCAGACTTACTGGACAATATCGATTACTTCCTCAGAGTTAATCGAGAAAACCCTTATCCATTCGGAGGGGTCCAGGTGGTCTTCTTTGGCGATCTTTTCCAGTTACCTCCCATCGTTTCTTCCGAAGCAGAAAAGCAGCTATTTGAGCATTACTACGAGAGTCCGTATTTCTTCTCGGCCAAAGTCTTTGAAGAAGATTTTGAATTGGAAAAGATCGAATTAAGGAAAGTCTATCGGCAAGAAAATCGATACTTCCTGAGACTCCTCGATAGCATTCGACTGAATCAGATGGACTATGATGATTTAGAAGACCTGAATCAACGACATCTCCCTGCCTTCGAAGCAGAGGATTTCTACATTACCCTATCCGCTCGCAATGCCAAGGTGAACAGTATTAATCAGAAGGAAATCGATAAAATCCCTTATCCTGCTTACCTTTATCAGGCTGCCATAACCGGTGCTTTTCCTCTAAACCTCTTTCCCACTGAGGCAGGTCTGCAACTGAAACTCCACGCCCAGGTGATGTTCTTAAAGAATGATCCGCAAAAAAAGTTTGTCAATGGTACCATCGGCAAGGTAACCAAGCTTGAAAACGATAAAGTGACCATCCTCATTGAGGAGTATGGAGTAAAACGGGAGGTCGAAGTGGAAGCCATGGATTGGGAAATTCAGAAATACAAACTGCACCCAGACGATCCCAATAAGATAGAAACAGAAGTGATTGGGACTTTCAAACAAATCCCTTTAAAACTAGCCTGGGCGATCACCGTTCACAAGTCTCAAGGCAAAACCTTCGATAAGGTGATCATCGATATGGGACGAGGTGCCTTCGAATTCGGACAAACCTACGTAGCACTAAGCCGTTGTCGTACTTTGGAAGGCATTGTATTGAAGCAACCGATCAGGCCGCGCGATATCATGACGGATGAAAGAATTATTGAATGGTACGAGACGCATTTTTGACGGTTGTTATTCTCTTTTTATTCGGCTTTTTCTTATTTTGCTTCCTATAAATTTGCATTTTCCCACATAAACCTTCTTTTCCTATGGCTAAAAGATCAAAGAAGAAATTGCGGCAGGAAGCCAAAGAACGCAAAGAAACTCAAAAGTTCTTCACCGTAGTGGGGGTGTCTACCGTAGTATTAATCGTACTCTTGTATATCATTTATCAAGGTTCTTAATTGCTATTCACCCCTGATCGTTCGTCGCTCACTAACAGCCACGCGCTGGGGGTCATCCGGTCGCTCCAGCTCGTGGTACTCAAGGTATCCACTGTTCTTCCCTCTGGAATGTAGGGCAAGGTCCACTCCTTCGTTATTCCAATCGTATTCGGTTTCTCTAAGGCAAGGTTGAAGCCGGCTTCCTCTTTTTCCACCATCACGGATGGGAATACTTCCTTGGCATATACCGCAGCATTCGGGAAGGATCGCTTCTGCCGAGGCAATATCACTACTTCCGTGGCTTCAGGTTGTAGGGCTTTGACCTCCTTTGGCATTTCTTGAACGAGACTTCGTTGCGTCTCCATTAAGGGATAGAGTTGTAGCCAAAAGAAAGTCATCCCCACCAAGCCACTTAGCAAAGTGGCTCCAAGTGCTAGTGGTTTACGAATACCATAAAGTCCGACGATCCCCACGAAGCTCAATGCCCAGTAAGACCCCGAAACGGCAATACCAGCTCGGTAACCATCTCCTTCAAAGTATACAAAGCCATTGTAAAGAAGCGCAAAGGCAAAAGCAAAGATCAAAACCAAATGGAGAATAGCTCCCGTTTTTACCCAATCTCTGAAGGGGTAATTGTCCTTGAAATAGACCTCCATTTGTTTGGCTACCAACAGGGCTAATATGGCTTGCCAGCTTAAGGAAAATGCTAGCAATCCTGCCAATAAGCCTCCAGTATAAATCACGGCCTGCTCCTCTCCTTTTCGCACCAGCATAGCATTGTCTCGTAGACCGCCCAGCAGATACCCTATGAATGGAGCCATTCCTACCAGGCTGTACAGAAGAAATTTACCGATGGGAAACTGGTTAACCGAAAAAACAAATCCCTTAGGTTGCCAGATAAACTGTCCGCTAAGGATGAGCAATAGGCAAACTACAGGGGCTATGATCCAGAGGTACAGCTGGTTTAGCTCCTTTCCCTTTGGATGCCGAAACCACAACCAAGCTACCAGGACGGACCAAAAAAGTATGGTAGAAATCGGATGTACAATCAAGCCTAGAAGTAGGAAAAGATAGCTGCTAACTTGCCAGCGTAGAACGGCCTGCTTGATGTATAGAATTAGACTCAAATAAGCCCCAAAATGCGCCAGGAAGAGATAAATATCTGCACTCGCGAGCTTCCCAAAATTAGGAAGCAACAGAGAAGAAGCCATTACTAGGAGGCTAAGGATGACACGTTCTTGCTTGAAGATTTTCTGCCCCACCCAATTGAAAAAGAGCAGTCCGACTAACAAGAGCCCGCCTGAGATCCATCTAGCTTGAGCGAGATCAGCAGGATATAAGGACAATTTGGATACCCACCAACCCGGAAGACCTGCCTCATTAGTCCCCAGGTGGCTGTTCCACCAAAGTGCCGCCTCTCCCCCACTCCACAGGCTTGCCACGCTATTCCACAGCAATAAATTTACCAGGAATAATACGCCTACCACAACTGCAAAAATTCTGAACCTTGCTGACATTCTCGTGTTTTGGGTAAAGTAAACGCAAAGCCCTATGCTTTGCAAATTTTTATCTGACAATTTAAAGGCAGGAATTCTAGGGTTGTTCATGAGCCTGTCTATATTTGCAAAAATTTTTTGGAATGGGTAAAGTTGTGAAGCCATACAGCGAGCAGGAAGACAAGAAGGGGCAAGTTTCCAAGATGTTCAACAAGATCGCTCCGTACTACGACTTCCTTAATCGGTTACTTTCGTTGGGAATCGATACGGTTTGGAGAAAAAAAGCCATCAATCAACTTAAAGATGAGCAACCAAAACTCATTTTAGACGTAGCAACAGGTACGGCTGATGTGGCTTTGGAAACCAGTAAGCAACTGTCACCTGACAAGATCATCGGAATCGACATCTCCCGGGAAATGTTAGAAATCGGGAAGAAAAAGATCAAGAAGCGTGGCCTGGACACAGTGATAGAGCTTCAAGAAGGAGACTCAGAAAACCTTCCTTTCGCAGATAATACATTTGACGCCATCACAGTAGCCTTTGGCGTACGCAATTTTGAAAACCTTGAAAAAGGGCTAGCAGAAATGCGGCGAGTACTGAAGGAAGATGGGAAACTGGTGGTCTTGGAGTTTTCAAAACCGACGGTTTTTCCGATCAAGCAAATGTTTAATTTGTATTTCAAATACATTTTGCCCACAATCGGACGTTTAACCTCTAAAGATCCTCGGGCATATAGTTATCTCTACGAATCCGTGCAGGCTTTTCCCGATGGAAATGATTTTGTGAACATATTATCCAAAACCGGATACAAATCGAATCAATGCATACCGTTAACATTAGGAATCTGTTCTATTTACTCGGGACAAAAGTAATTCTGGTACTGTTTCTCAGTTTAGCCTTTGCACCAAAGGCAGAAGCTCAATTCTATAGCGGAGACAATTATAACTTCTTCGATTTCCAGCAGAAACCCTACTATTTCGGTATCACCCTAGCGCTCAATAGAGCCACCTTTCAACCCTTCCGCTCCAGGGAATTTATCTTCAGTGATAGTATCAGTGCGGTACAATCCCTAAGCGGGCCAGGATTTAACCTAGGCATTGTGACCAACCTTAAGATTGGCAACTTTTTCGATTTTAGATTTCTTCCAACGCTGTCTTTCGCCACGCGTAATCTTGACTATACCAAAACCAGCTCTTTGAGACCCAATAGTCAAAGGAGCGTTGAATCCGTGTTTGTTGAACTTCCTTTCCACTTCCGATATAAATCCGTTCCCTATAAAGACAAGCGTCTGTTTGTGATTGCCGGGGTGAAATATGCCTTCGATGTGGCTAGTGACTCCAGGGCTAGGCAGGCCGAGACCCTAGTCAAGATTTCTCCTCACGATTTCTCCATCGAGTACGGGGCTGGTATTCAATTTTTCTTTCCCTACTTCATTTTTTCACCGGAATTTAAGGTGTCCCAAGGGATTGGTAATACCCTACTCTTTAATCCTAACCTAGAGGAATCCACGATATTGGAGAAGGTGTTTTCACGGACCTTCACCATTTCATTCCATTTTGAAGGATAGTAAATAGGTAGGTAAAAACTTAGGCTTAGATTCCGGAATAGAATTCCTATCTTAAGTAGATCTTTTTCTGCGGCTAGATCACTTTTCTAGTCATGGATTACTATTCTTTCGATACCTAAAAGCCACCACCTACTATGGGATACTCAGCCCAGGAGTTTAAACAATTGGCTCAGCAGAACATTTCGGCTGATCCAATGACCAGAGTTCCTAGCCCCATCAAAAGAGTCTTGGAAAAACACCAAGTTGATTCCACTGACACCCTTTTCTTCGATATTCATCCTCATTGCTTCACCTATAATAATGTGCCATCCGGCTTCCCGGGAATGGGTGTTCATTTGCCGGACTTTGTGTTGTCTGGTTTAGGTAAAGCCGTAAATGGCATCGGCTACTTATTAAGTGCCGGGAAACGGAAAGAATCCACCTATTGGAACTTCTATTCCAAGAAACGCTTATTGAAAAAGTTCGCTCAATACGATTCAGCCGATGCGGTGCTGATGCATCAATTCGGGCTGTATAATATGGCATTCCGACTGAAGAAGCGGAAGCGCCCGCACATCATCATGACACATTTGATGATGGATATGGAACGCGGGGTAAAAGGTGAAGCAAAACAGGGTTTTTATGACCAACTGGTAGAGTTAAGTACCTTACGGCAAAAGCGGAAACATGATCACGTGATACTGCCCTTTCTGGCAACTGACCCCCGAAATCCGAACTTATACGAAGATTTCTTAGCCGTTTTTACGGACTCAGATAAGCGAATCAATAAAACCAAACTTTCAGAACTAGATGATGCCTTTCCTTTTTTCGGGGTGAAAATCTATCCTTCTCTGGGCTATTTCCCAAGCGATCCAAAGCTAATGGAGATCTTTGAGATCTGCGCCGCAAAAAACATCCCAGTTACTACTCATTGTGGTGGAGGCTCCACACGTTACAACAACAGCAAATGGGTTAAAGGGAGTAGAATGATCTGGAAGGAAGGCCAACTAGAAGAAGAGCCGTATGAGATCAAGGCCAGATATGGGAAAAAAACAGGTAAACGGATGGCCGAGCTCTTCAATGCCCCGAACCTTTGGATTCCGGTGATCAAAGCCTTTCCAAAACTCAAATTAAATTTGGCGCATTTCGGGAGTGATTTGGAGTGGGCCAACTATCGGGATGGTTTGAGCGGTTCACATGTTGATCAGACCTTAGACCTGATCACGGAATATCCCAATGTATACGGCGATATTTCCTACTCTTGTGCTTTCGACAGAAACCTTTGGAAAATCCGAGGCTGGTTTGCGCCAGAGCAATTTACAGAAGAACGAAGAGCTACACTATTGAGAAAAATTCTGTACGGTTCTGACTATTATATGACGGACAATAAGAAAAGTCTAGTGACCATCGTCAAAAGTGTATTCGAAGAACTGGAACAAGAACAACTTGATCATTTCTGTGTAACGAACCCCAAGACCTTTCTATTTGAAGCAGCCAAATAGAGACTATTTACTAGCGGAATACGGTCCTTATTCTCAAACCTCCGAAGACATTTCTTCCAGGTGCAGGTTCAAAGAACCGACGGCCAAAGGCATTGATACGTAGGTTGTCGCTATATTCCTCATCAGTAATGTTATTAATGCCGAAAAAAGGCACGATACTCCAATCGCCAACCTTCACTTTATAGCCCAGGTTTAGATTAAGCACCGTGTACTGAGGCTCGCTATCTAGTGCATTGCCATCAGCTACATAGGTCACTCCAACCATTCGGGCCTGCAATCTTGCGAAGAATCCATCCGCGTCAATATAGCGGAGGGAAGCAGAACCAAAATGCCTAGGGACTCCTGGCAATTGGGTACCGCTAAGATCATCTCCTCCAGTTACATAAGTATCATAGTAGAAATCTGAATAGGTATAAGCTACATTGAAACGCCAGTTCTTGGCGAAAGCATATTTGAATTGGGATTCCAAACCATTTCGCACCGTTTCTCCCGCATTTCGAAAAAAGTCGCGCCCAGGAAAATCTTCCAGCTCAAAGGAAACTATTTCATCCTGTGTACGAATGAAAAAATAAGCAAGATCATATTGTAGTTTCCCGTTCAATATACCTTTCAATCCTACTTCGAAGTTCCGAGCTTTTTGCGCAGTGAGATCAGCATTAAATCCACCTTGTCCATTTGGGTTATTGGATAACTCATTAAGTGTTGGCGTTTCGAAACTAGTAGAAAACTGCGTGTAAAAATGAGTTCCTGGGCTAACCAGATAATTGATGCCTAGGCTGGGATTAAAGGCAGAAAGGTTAATTTCCCCAGAGTCATCGCCATTGCTCAGGAAACTGTCTTCCGCCTTCAGTTTATTCCAATCGTAACGCAGACTCACCATTGCACTCCATCCATTCGTTAATTGTAACTCTTCCAGTAGGTAAATCCCTAAGTTACTGAAGGATTCCAATTGATTGAATGTAGTGGCTCCTTGCGTGCCCATCTGATTTAAGAAGCGTTCCCGTTGATCATCTTGTTGGGCTATGCTGTATCCTACCTGCAGCTTGTGACCAAATTCATCTTTCTTATCTGGGTCAAAATCCGTCAGATGGTACTGAAAGGAATGTCCCCAATAATCTCGTTTTAGGTCAATTATCCCTCCGTTCTCAAACGGCAGTAGGCCATAGAAATTCCGGTTACTATAAAATACATTGGTATTGATCTTATTGTGTTTCAGTATGGCAGCAATCTTAAATTGATCAATGGCCTCTCCGGCTTGAAAGCTGACATTTCGATCCCTAGCCTGACGGCGATCCGCAATAACCGCATCTGCATTGATTCCACCGGGGTCATCCGCCTGAGGACTGTCGGTATAATTCACGAGCACCTTGAAGGTTGAATGCTTAGCAAACTCATGCATAGCTTGTGCGTTGACCGTGGTGGACTTCATGCCACTGTTCTGTCGATATCCATCCGTTTCACTATCCGTACCGTGGATGATGTAATGGGTACGCCCTGATTTGAATCCGGCTTTAACTTGGAATTGCTGCATGTTGAAATCGCCGAAAGTTGCTCCGGCTTCAAAAAATGGAGCCGCTACCCGATCTTCCGTAGCAATGCTCAGCACCCCTCCGGAAGCATTTCCAAATAGCCCTGAGCTGGGTCCACGTAGGATTTCAATCCGATCTATAATCCCGAGATCTAGATTGTCCGTTTGGCCTTGCCCATCCGGCGTGGTTTCAGGCACGCCATCTACCAGTATTTTGACACCCCGAATTCCAAAAGCCGCCCTGGACCCAAAACCTCGAATCGATATCCGTAAATCCTGGGCGAAGTTACCAGGGTTTAAGGCAAAAAGCCCAGGCACTTCGTTTAGATATTCATTGATCGATAGTTGTTGTTGAGCTGCAAAAATAGCGGATCGTTCGATACTTGTGATGGCCATGGGTTGTCCCAAAAGTCCCCCACTGAGTCGAGGCACGCGAAGTGTCACAGTGGGTAATTCGTAAAGTTTTGAAGTATCTACCTGTGCAATGGACAGTCCTGGCAGAAAGCAAATTAATAGTGCAAAACAAAGCAGACGCATAAAGACGAGTTTAGCATTTATGTGGTCCCAAGGGAGCAACCACATTCATCATTGACATAGTTTATTACATCTGGGAAGAAGGCCTTGAATTCTTGATCGAAGTCATTTTCAAAGCGTTGTAGATTCTCAATCACACCACGCAAGTATTCCGGCTTACTTAGGCGGTATTGCATGCGATCAAATGTAAATGCCAAGCCTTCGTATTTACTATAACCGATCAGCCAATCACCATCCAGCATATTCGACAGTCGAATCTGAATCTTCAGTGGCATGATGGGTTTGTACTTTTCGAGAATGGCATAAACACGCTTTGTGAAGGGGATAAATTCTTCTTGAGTGTACAGTGTCCAATTCTTCACCAAAAGATAATCATAGAATACATCCACAATAACTGAGGCGTACTTGCGATGGTACGGATGTAAACGATGTACGCCCTGGCTGACTAGCGGATGTTGATCCGTAAATTGATCAATCTTACGATGTAATTGCACTCCCTCCTGGATTCCCTCCGCATAAGTTTCTAGATTTCTATTCTTGATCAGATCGGCCAGGAAATTACCTACAAGCAATTCCTCTTGCTCGCAAGACAGAAAGAGATGTGCCAAAAAATTCATGTGCTAAAGGTAATCAATGCTCCCCAATTTCCTACTCAAAATACAAGGCTAGGATAATGCATATACAGTTTTAGATAACTAAGTCAGGAACTGTTCTTCCAATCTGAAAAAATTCTATCTTTGCGGCGTTTCTGAAAAATCGTATTCACCTCGCCTGTATAATACAGGTCCAACTATATTACTGATATGGGACTCAAGTGTGGAATCGTTGGATTGCCCAACGTAGGAAAATCAACTCTTTTTAATGCCCTTACTTCTGCTAAGGCCTTGGCTGCGAATTATCCGTTTGCCACCAAGGATCCTAACGTAGGCATGATCACTGTGCCAGATCCGCGCTTGGATAAGCTAGCCGAATTGGTCAATCCGCAGAAGATCCTGCCAACTATGATTGAAATAGTGGACATCGCAGGTTTGATTAAAGGAGCCAGTCAGGGCGAAGGTCTAGGAAACCAGTTTCTTGCAAATATTAGAGAAGTAGATGCCATCGTACACGTAGTCCGATGCTTTGATGATGATAATGTGATCCACGTCGACGGTAGCGTCGATCCAGTTCGGGATAAAGAGATCATCGATACCGAGTTGCTGTTAAAGGACTTGGAAACTTTAGAGAAAAGGCTAGAAAAGCTAAAGAAAGCTGCCAAATCTGGAGAAAAGGAAGCAGTAAAAGCAGTTGCTACTGCCGAACGCTTAAAGGAGCACATGGAGGGTGGCAACAACGTTCGGAGTTTTGAACACGGCGATGATGAAGCGGCAATGATTCAGGACATGATGCTACTCACTGCTAAGCCGATCCTCTACGTTTGTAATGTAGCGGAAGAGGCCGTTCATGATGGCAACGATTATACCAAGGCCTTCAAAGAAGCAGTAGCTAATGAAAGTGCAGAAGTAATCTTGATCAGCGCCGGCATTGAAGCAGACATCATCGAACTGGATGATATCGAAGAAAGAATGGAGTTTTTACAGGATATGGGTTTGAGCGAGCCAGGTGTGAATCGTTTGATCCGTTCTTGTTACAAACTTTTGAAATTGATTACCTATTTCACCGCTGGCGAGAAGGAAGTTCGAGCTTGGACGATCAAGGTGGGAACTAAGGCTCCTCAGGCTGCGGGTGTGATCCATACCGACTTTGAAAAAGGCTTTATTAGAGCCGAAGTTATTCAGTACGACACCTATGTTGAGTTCGGCTCAGAAAGTGCAGTGAAGGATGCCGGCAAACTTGGAGTAGAAGGTAAAGAATATGTAGTGAAGGATGGAGATGTAATGCATTTCCGCTTTAATGTCTAAAACCGCCACTCGTCTCGGTATTCGTTGAATACCTTGACCAAGTTTTCAGCATCATCTAAGGCGCGGTGTTGTTCGCCGGAAAACTCAAAGCCCTCGGCTTCGACGGCGCGCCTTAGGCCCCTGCGACGATGTAGTCGCTTCAGTTCATGGTATTGCTGCTTGATATTAATATGCGGCTCGGTCCAATCATACTCCGTCTTATGGAGTTTGCAATCTTGAATTAACAGCTCCTGATCAAAACTGCCCCAAGCACATAGTAGATAATCCTCGTCGTAGATATCGATCCAATCTTTAAAATCCTCCACGACTCTATCAAACTTTCCGGCTCGATTGATATCATCCTGTTCTATTCCGGTCAAATTCCTACAATAGTGAGATAGATAAGGGTGTATAACAGGACGGACAAGCCGACTGAAGGTATCCATTACTTCGCCATAGGGATTTAATTTGTAGGCGCCAATTTCGATAATCTCCTGGACCTGTGTACGCGGATTCCCATCCCAGCAGGTCGCTTCCAAATCGTAAACTATAAAGTTCATAGTTCATCGCTACTTATCTGATGATACGGAACGTTCAATAAGACGTCGTAATTCCGTGATTTCTTGCTGTAATCCATCAATCTTCTTCTCCAAGTCCTGGTTGTTGTCCATGGTCATTTCATCGACGAAGACAGCATTAGCCAGAGAGAGGCCAAATATCCCTCCCAACAATATAACAACTACAAAGTAGAATCGGGTTATGCCAATGATAAAATGATTCTCCGTTCTCGCCGTAATGATGGCCACTATTTCATTCCACCCCTCCAAGGTAAACAACTGAAAAATGGAATAGGCCGAGACTAAGGGGTTCCCAAAAAATTCAGGAGCCATGTCTGCATAAAAATGACAGGTAAAGATAGCCAGCAGAAAATTAAGAAATACCAAAGCCAAGACTACAAAAATTGAGGCTTGTAAAGCTCTTGTCAAGCCTGTCATTACTTGGTTCAAGTGCGGAACAAATTGGATGAACCTAATCAAGCGAATCAATCTAAACAGTCGCAGTACGATCAATAAAGAGGTATCCGGTAGAATCGGGAAAAAGAATACGAAGAGCGTCGGTAAGCTCCCCATCACGATAATGAAATCAAAGCGATTCCAAGCACTGGCAAAATAGGCCTTGGTGCCAAGTGCCCGCATTTTCACAATAGCCTCTATGAGAAAAAAGAGAACGAGAAGATGGTCCGCTGATTCCAGCCAAGGATGATGTTTCCAGCTGGGAAAGTACATAATGAAAATAATGAGTGCATTGATGAGAATGGCAATCATTATGTTCCGCTCCGAAAGAAATAAGCGCTTAAGCATACAAATCAAGGTGCAACTGCAATGGACAATGCCGACAGCAGCGTGGGTAAATAAGCCATAGTTGATGACGCCCGAAAGATATTAATACTTATTGTAATCCTTCCAGATATTCCGACGAAAGGCTCTATACTTCGACGACAGTTGGCTCTTCAACCTTATTCCATACAATTCCTTTCGCTAGATTATAGGTGGCCATCCGATTATGGTAGAAATACAATATTTTAAAACTGTCGCTGACAATTTCTCCACGTTTATTCCTTCTCAAGGGCTTCTGTACATGAAAACTTCCTAGTCGTTTAACCCCATCTTGGAGCAATACCTCTAAATCCCCTTTGATGATTTCAGATAACTTAACCTCCTCTTGCTCTTCCATTTGGCGCAGCTGAACAATCAGTTGTTTTAGGGCATCCTTCAAGCTTGCTGGATCAAAGACATATTCATCCGGAGGCAAGCGAAGTATACCATATAGATCAAGATGAGTATTCTGTTGACGCAACCATTGAAAAGCTGCATACGCCACCAAATGGCTACTAAGCACAATATTATCTTTGTGAAATCGATCTACAATTTTCTCGCCCAATAATCTTGTGTATTCCGCTTCTCGCTGTTCGTCCGCTCGCAACTGACCATTGGTAGTAAAGTAATCTTTTAATAGAATGGGATTACCATACTGATCATAGCTGTTTCCTTCCTCATCTACTAGATTCCCCATTACATCCATTGGTTTTCCAACGGAGATAGTGATACTATTCCCAGTAGAAAATAGTTGCCATACAAATTTTAAGATACTACGAAAACTGTTGAATTTGTCCTTAGCGCGAATGTACTGCTCCTTGCCAATTTTGCGCAAGTGTTGTTCAATTAGAAACTGGGCTTCCAAGACAAAATGGTAACCCAGCACCAGCGGCACCACAAATACCTTCTGATCCTCTCCTTTCTGTAATACTGCACGCTGAGCTTCCACTACGGTACCCAATAAGCCTAATTTCACTCTATTCTCTAACTCACCGGAGCGGGATCTGGTGCCACCCGGAAAAAAGAGGCTATTGACGCCTCGTTGAATAGAAAGATTGGACATCGCCTTTAGGGTCTCCAAGTAGATCGGGTTCTTCTTCCTTCGATCCACTCGATAAGCCCCTAAACGATTCATAAAATAGGCCGTATAGCCGGTATTGTATAGGTTTAATCCTGCCCCGTAGGAAAAGGAGGGTAAACCTACATATTCATCCAAAGCATAACCAATCAAAATGGAATCTAGATTGCTAAAATGTGTAGGTACCACTACCACCGTCCCCTTCTTCATCAAGGCCCGAATAGCCTCCACCTCTCCTTCTACAATCAGTCGATCACTCAAGCGATGCTTTCGAGAGTAGATTCGCTTTAGATTTCGTCCAGCTGCGGTATTCAATAAACGAGTAAAAAAAACATATAAGAATCGACGCGCAAAAAGGAAGGTCTTCTTTTTAAAAGTTCCTACAATTTCCTCTGAATAGCGAGAAATGATGCGCCCTAATAATTCCTGATTAACTTGATCAGCCTCGGCCTCAGCCTTGTCTAGCGAGCGCTTAATCAAACGCTGTTGGGTCTTCTTCCAAAATTGGCGCTCTTTCGGAGGGTCAACCTTCCAGGGTTCTTCCTTCATTCGGATTCTCTCCAAATAGATGGTCCTGGTGATCAGATCGGCAATTCGCGCACCATGACGGTCAACAAGCTTTTCATAGGTGAACTGCGATATATCCTGCACGAACTGTCGACGATCTTGGCTCAACTTGTAGATGGGCCAGTCTTCGATATTCGGAAAAACTGGTGAATAGGGTGAGTATGGTTCTTTTCGTTTTCTTTTCATGAACTTTTGATCACGTCTTCTATAAAGCCCAAAATATCATCGCGTCCTACCCTTTTTCTTGATGAGCTAACGAACTGCTCCGGCAGGCTATTCCAATATTTGAGCAGCTCCAACTGAATCTGCTCCGTATTTGCTTTCAACTGCTCGTAAGATAAGCGATCCGTTTTCGTATACACGATTACGAAAGGTACTGCTTTTTCCCCTAACCAATTGATAAATTCGATATCAATGGCTTGAGGCGGGATATTGGCATCTAGGAGTACAAAGGCACATTTGACATTTTCCCCATCACGCAAGTATTGCTCAATCATTTTACTGAACCCTCTCCGATTTTTCTTGGATGTACGAGCATAGCCATATCCGGGCAAGTCCACTAAGTACCAATTATTATTTATCTTATAGAAGTTCAGGTGCTGTGTCTTCCCTGGCGTATTAGATACTCTAGCCAAGGCTCGACGCTCACACAACATGTTGATTAGTGAGGATTTACCTACATTAGATCTGCCGATAAAGGCAAATTGGGCTAGTTTATCACTAGGCGTGGATTTAAGATTAGGAAAACTCCCTACGAAATCTGCAGTCTTGATCACCATATTTTCCCAGTTTGAACACAAACATAAATAATTATCTAAAAATCAACCCTGGACTACTTAGAATCCGTATAAATAAACGCTAAAGATATACCAAACTCAATTTAATTCGTTTACTTCAAAAAACTTCAAACCAATGAAAAAATCAATCTTATTCCT
>CAJXPD010000209.1 GCA_913057785.1 uncultured Lewinella sp.
CAGCCAGTGCAGTCTCTAAGGCAGCCAATAAGGGTTGACAAGCCTTTAGCGCCTCGATCCAGAAATCCAGAGCACCACCCCATCTGGGTTTGGCCACTTCCGGAACTTTCTCCTTGGTTTGCCAAGTGAGTTCGACCACCTCCTCGATGGTTCGTCCGCTATGCGTGGGTGTACCTTCCCAGATCGGCGCCCCATTCTTCATGCCTTCTAAGGCTTTCCACATACCGTTTACACCGATCTGCTCGGCCCAGACCATATGTTCAGCGATATCTACGATCGCCCATTGATCTGGAGCTGTCTTGTAACCATATTGTTGAGCGGAAAGCCCCGACACAGCATTGATAAAGCCACGCCGAGCTTCTTCTACTTCTTGGAATAGGTGATTCATCCTTAATCAATTTTAAGTGATGTCGATTGGGTAGGTAACTATCGGGTTGAACCAGTAATGGCTTCGGGGTCTGTTCTGCCCAAAAATACAACATCCCAATTCATTAAAAGGATGAAACCTAGGATTCTATAGGTGGAGATTTATTGGGTGTTTAATGTTCTTCTACCTCGCTTTCCGGTTCGACCTCTCCTTCGGGCTCCACTTCGCCATGAGGTTCGACCTCCCCTGCTGGCTCCACTTCGCCGGCGGGTTCTACTTCTCCAGCGGGTTCGGCATGCAATCGCTCTTCCTCCAGAGCGGCGGGATCATTGGAATTAGAACTAGAATTTCTACAATTGGTAATAGCTAAAGCAAGCAGTACTAAGCTACTTAGTATCAATAACTTCTTCATCGACTTGGTTTTTAGTGAAAAAACAAATGGGTATACCACTTCTCCTTCTAAATTGAATTTCTCAGCTTGGGAATGCCAGTTTTTCTGACCAGCACAGATCATTTTTCTATGAAGGCTGGGAAAACAAGACAGTTTTCTGCATTTTAGCTTAATACAATTCCAGCAATTCAAAACCTGTAGTTATGCTATCCAGCCGCCATACACTTGTAGCATTTATGCTATTACTTTCCTCCTCCTTTGTGCAAGCCCAACAAATCAGCGGTTTCTCCAGCCGCGACCTTGGGAAACAATTGGAAGCCGAAAAACGCCTTCAGGATCTTCCCACCCCCAAAGGCTTCGAAGCTCACTTGAAAGCCTTGACCAGAGAGCCTCACGTCGCGGGGACTCCAGCCAATGATCGCGTGGCAGATTATATGGCCGAGGCGATGAGAAAAGCGGGGATGACCGTAGAAAAACATCCCTATGATATTTATTTACCCAAAGGGCCTGGTGATATTAAAATCGAATTGGTTACCCCCGTGCGCCTTCCACTTAACAATAAAGAATATGTACTGGCAGAAGACCCCTTCTCCAATCATCCTGACTTAGATCCCGGTTGGAATGCCTTTTCTGGCTCCGGCGATGCAACGGGCGAGGTTGTTTATGCCAATTTCGGCAGGAAAGAAGATTTTGAAAAGTTGGCCGAAATGGGCATCTCCGTAAAAGGGAAGATTGTTATCGCCAGATATGGCGGTAACTTTAGAGGCTACAAAGCCAAGTTTGCCGAGGCTGCTGGTGCAGCAGGATTAGTTATTTATACCGACCCTGCTGATAACGGGTATATGAAAGGGCTGGTGTATCCAGAGGGGCCTTATTTTAACGAAAGTACTATCCAGCGGGGCTCAGTATTGACCCTGGACTATACAGGAGATCCCCTTACACCATTTGAACCTGCCCTCCCCCTGGATGGAGATACAAAAGTAGAAAGGCTGGATCCGAAGGACGTAGCTCTACATACCATCCCCGTCACCCCCATTCCTTATGGCTCAGCTAGGGAGATTTTCAGTAGAATGAAAGGGAAGCCCGTTCCAGCTGGATGGCAGGGAGGTTTGCCCTATACCTATCGCCTCGAAGGTGGTTCATCTTTAACAATCCGGATAAAAGTAGATCAACCGAAGGAGATTACCCGAATTCATAATGTGGTTGGAACTTTAGAGGGTAGTCAATATCCAGATGAATGGATCATCTTGGGATGCCACTATGATGCTTGGTCATTTGGTGCTACTGACCCCAATAGTGGAACGGCTATGTTACTCAATTTAGCAGATGCACTGGGAGCGTTGGTAAAAGCCGGTTACCGTCCTAAACGCACCATCAAGATTGCGCACTGGGATGCGGAAGAATTTGGCATCCTAGGATCAACGGAATGGGTCGAAGAATTCAAGGATGAACTCAGCAAAAATGCCATTGCCTATTTCAATGCCGATGGCGCCTGCACCGGCCTAACCTTTGGCGGATCCGCCAGCCCTTCTCTCAAGCCGCTCATGATTGAGGCCACAAAGGCAGTGGAACACCCCAAGGAGAATCGCACTATTTACGAACATTGGCTTGCGCGCACTAACACACCTGAAAAGGGGCCAAACATTGGCAACCTGGGTGGTGGCTCCGATCATCTCCCTTTCTACGCACATCTAGGTATACCAAGTCTAAGCGCAGGCATGCGAGGAAAGAGCCTCTATCACTCGGGTTATGATAATTTCCATTGGTATAAAACCTTTAGCGATCCGGAATTCCTTAGTGGAGCGACCACTGCAAAAGTTTTTGGAGTAATGACTTTGCGTTTGGCCAATGCCAATGTACTCCCTCTAGATATAGCACAGTATGGCATCGATTTGGAAAAACACCTGACCACTGCAGAAAAGGCCATTCAGTCCTATCATAAGGGGTATTCGTTGGAGGCTTTAAAAGAGCAAGCTAGGGATATCAGCGCCAAGGCTACCCGCTACGAAGAACATCTAGAGCGTAAGCTCGATCGCGCCGCCCGCCAGAAGACCAACTGGCAACCCTTAAATACCGCCATCATCCAATTGGAGCGTTGTTTCATTGATCCGAAAGGTATGGCATACGGCAAATGGTATCAATCCTTGTATGCCTCTTCCGATCCATATAGCGGCTATGCCTCCTGGATGTTACCAGGCTTTCTGTACGAAGCCTCCTTGGAATCTACCAAGCGCTTGCCGGAATGGGAAGCCCGATATAGCAAAGCCTTGGAAGCCCTGAATACCCAAATTGGAGAGGTAATACGCTGGACGAAACGGTAAGCATCCGCTCTGAGGATCAGATGATGGTTTATCATTTTAATACTTCAATACCGTGTTGATGTTGAATGACCCATTTTTCCTGTTCCAACTTCTTCAAAACTCTACTAATGACCTCCCGAGCCGTTCCCAGTTCACGCGCAATCTGATGGTGACGGAGATCCAGTAGGTTCGTATCCAGGCGTTCGGCTCTTTGTCGTAGGTAGGTAAGCAGGCGTTCATCCATACGTTGAAAGAGGACTTGGTGAATGGTAAACAACAAATCTTCATAACGTTTATTGAACTGTCCAAAGAAAAGCTGGTTTAATGTTGGATATTTGCGTACCCATTCATTCACATGCTGAACGGGTAAAAGTAAAAGGTCTGATTCCTCTTCTGTGATGGCAAACACCTTGCTGGGTAGATTCCAGAGGCCAGCTGAGAAGGACATGACACAACTTTCGACAGGTTCGATATAATACAATAATAACTCTCGTTCCTCATACCGACTGAAGACTTTCACTAGTCCTCCTAAAACCAAAGGAATAACCTTAACATACTGCCCTTCACGTAATAATTCCGTCCCGGGCGGTACTTCTTTCCTGATACCCAATTCAAGTATCTCTTCTCGTAATGAGAGCGGAAGAGACGGTAGTTTTGAGTGAAGTTTATCCATATTGATTCAATTACAAGGCTATGAATTGCAGTAGCTTTAATCATTTGGTAAACCCTACTAAGACTGCTATATTGTCAAATCAATTATAAAGCGACTTTATGTTTAGTAAGATTAGTGCCTTTATTTTAGGACTTTTTGGGTGGAAAGTGGAGTTAGCCTTCGAAAAATTTCCAGACAAATATATCATAGCTGTAGTACCTCATACCTCTGCCTGGGATTTTCCCATTGGCGTACTATCTAGGTCCGTGATGAATCAGAAGATTAAATATGTAGCTAAAGCTTCATTGTTTAAATTCCCCTTGGGAGGAATCATGAAGCTATTGGGGGGAGTTCCCGTGGATCGATCCAAACGCAATAACTTCGTGGACGGTGTAGTAGACATTTTTAATGAACGGAAGCAGTTCGCGGTTTGTATTGCGCCTGAAGGGACGCGTAAACGAGTAGAAAAATTAAAAACAGGATTCTATTATATGGCAAAGGGAGCTGGCATCCCGATTTTGCTTTGCCGATTTGACTACAGTATCCGCCGAGTTCAAATTGCAGCGCCTTTCTATACGACCGATGATATGGAAGCCGATTTTGAACACATAGAAGGGTATTTCCGCGGCATCCCTGGCCGATATCCTGAGTATAGCTTCTAGAACGAATTGTATAGACCTACCTACTCAAATCGACTAGAGCTGAGCAGGTAGGTCCAGTAGCCTTTAGGCCATCATTTTCCGCAATCCCTTACAGAATAGCTTCACATCTTCGGTAGTACCGGTACTAATACGGCACCAATCTCTCAAAGGTGGAAACGGTCTACCCACTCTCACCTTATGCTCTAACATAGCTGGAATGACCTCACTGATATCCTTCCCTGTGTGGAAAAAGACGAAGTTAGTGCTGGATGGCACATATTTAAGCTTAAGGTCGTCAAGTGTATCATAGATCAGCTGCTTGGTGGCCTTGTTTTGAGCCAAGCTGGCTTGATAGAATTTACCATCTTCTAGAACAGCCTTAGCCGCATTGATGGCCAATACATTAAGCATCGACATTCTCTTCTTTCGAATACGATCAGCTATATCTGGGCGAGCTACGAGATACCCCATTCTAACACCTGCCAAACCATATACTTTAGAAAAGGTCCTAGAAACAATCACATTTTTCTCTTCCTTCACCAACTCAACCATTGATGGGTAAGGTTGCTCGATATACTCGAAGTAAGCTTCATCCACAAATACATTTACTTGAGAGGATACATCTCGACAGAAGTCCTTGAGTTTTTCAGCGGGGAGGATGGTACCCGTAGGATTGTTGGGATTACAAACAAAGACCAGACCGGTCTTATTGGTGATTCTGCCTCCCATGGCATCCAGGTCGTGTACTAAATCATCATCCAAGGGCACCATATTGATATGCGCCCCAAAGTGCTCCGCATAGGACAACAAGGACAGATAGGTGGGTGCTGCCGAAATAATATCTGCCCCATGTAGGCCAAAGGCTAAGGCGGTACACTTTAGTCCTTCTGAAGAACCGGAGCCTAAAACGATATGGTCTCGACTTACGCCGTGCTTCTTAGCGATCATTTCTGCCAATTCTGTAGCATAGCTGTAAGGATATCGGCAGCCCCATTCAAAAGCCTCGATCATGGCTTGCCTGGCCTTCGGAGAAGGACCCATCGGATTCTCATTAGAGCTGAGGCGCGCAATGGCATCTTCAATTGGAGTCGCAGCTAAGGGAGCCACGGCATCGTCTTTGGCTTGTACCGCAGACAATCCACCCAGCATGGAAAATGCTCCGGTTAATCCGGCAGTTCTTAGCCAAGCGCGGCGATCTAGTTTTTTCATACAGTTTAGGATTTTGGCAGGGTATAGAGAAAGGATTGCTTGTAAGCGCTATGAATGGCTGAACAGAAAATCACTACACCCTCGTGATAGTATGTATTTGCTTAAAATATCGGAATTTTCCAGCAGATTTCTACAGTATACACTCGAAAAAAGCGGAACTGCCAACTGGTGATCAGATTCTTGTACTCTAAGGGAACTAAAACCCAATCTAGTTAGTTTTGACATTAAACTAACTAACGCGCCATGAAGTACCAACTTTCCGACCTCATTCAGCAATTTGAAAATGGTCAACCATTAGATTTTCTCTTCTTCTGGGGGCATCGTCCCAGTCGAGATGGAAGCATCAACCAATCCTGCCTTAGTCAATGGTGGCAACAAGGCTTTCAGCACGAGGGTATCTACTATCGAACAGCTGAACACTGGATGATGGCTGAAAAGGCAAGACTTTTCGAAGACTCCCCTTCCTTACAGTTGATCTTAAAAGCTAGTACCCCACACATAGCTAAAAAACTAGGCCGTAAAGTAAAGGGATTCGAATTGGAAACCTGGCAAGCACATTGCTTCAACATTGTGAAGGAAGGGAATTACCACAAGTTTTCACAGCACCCCGCATTGAAGACCTATCTGCTTTCTACCGGTAAGAAAGTACTCGTAGAAGCCAGTCCTTATGATCAGATCTGGGGAATTGGTCTGACAAAAGAAACGCCACAAGCCCGGGACCCTCGTGCATGGTTAGGGACCAACTTACTGGGTTTTGCCTTGATGGAGGTTAGGGATGAATTGCTGGAAGGGGAATCGTAACCTTTAGAGAGTTACCTCATCTAATCAGAAGGTGTTTCTGGCGAAGGAGCCTGTCCAACCGGAATTCGGATGGTAAATCGGGCTCCTTTTCCTAGTTCGCTTTCCGTAGTGATCAGGCCTCCATGTTGCTGTATGATCCCATAGCTAATGGACAGTCCTAATCCAGTGCCTTTACCTACTTCTTTAGTGGTAAAAAAGGGTTCAAAAATACGTTCGGTCGTTTCTGGAGACATTCCAGGGCCATCATCCTCTATGGCTACGAAAACAGAATGTTGATCTGTCCAAGTCTTGATTTTGATTGTTCCTGCTTTACCAATGGCATCGATGGCATTATTAAGGATATTCATGAAGACCTGGTTAATGCGATCAAATTGGCAGGCTACCAGAGGGATACTCCCGTAATCCTTGATGATCGTAGCGTTTGGAGAGATCTTGTTGTTTAGTATGGTTAGCGTAGCATCAAGCCCTCTATGGAGGTCAGAAGGGACAAACTCCTCTCCTGATCTACGCGAAAACGTACGTAGACCAACCACAATGTTCTGGGTACGAGAAGCCCCTCTTTCGATTCCTTCAATCAACTGCGAAATCTCATCTTCCAGGTAATTGATATCAAGCTGGTTGTTAAGCGCCACTATATCATCTAGAAGTTCAGGTTTAGGGGATGGATTAGATAGGGCCTTTACTTTCGCCAGCAACTTCTTTAGGTCCTCGAAATCTAGCTTAAGAGCGTGCACATTGGAGGCCATGAAATTGATGGGGTTATTAATCTCATGGGCAATTCCAGCCGTTAATTGCCCCAAAGAAGCCATCTTTTCCGATTGTACCAAATGGCCCTGCGCAGATTTCAGATCCTGCAGGAGTTGTTCTTTTTCTTGCAGTAGAGATTTTGTCCTTTCCTGTTCAGCCAGGGTTCGGCTATAAGCAAGATTGCGTTGTCGGAAGGCACCGATTAAGGCCAAGGCCAGCAGAACAAGGATGATCACCCCGGCAATGAAGACACGCCGCTCCCGCTGGCGCCAAGCCGTTTCCTGTTTTAAGTTTGCTATCTCTTGTTCCTTCTGTTCTGTCTCATAAGCCGTCTTAATTTCTGCCAACTGTTGATTGTAATCCTTGGAATAGAGACTGTCTTTAGCACTCGTATAGGCTCTATAAAGCTGATGAGCTTGTTCAAAGTCTCCTCTTTCTTCGGCGATGAGTGAAAGTTCCTCATAAGCTCGAATTGTATTGGACAGCGACTGGCTCTTGAGGCTATTGGCAAGACTTGCCTCTAGATTTTCTGTTGCTAACTGCAGTTGGTTTTCCTTCTTATAGAGTAAGCCTAATTCTAGGTGAAGACGTGCCTTCTTGCCAATGCTACTGACCTGGGCTCCTACCTCTAGGCCCTTGCGGAATGAAGCTTCAGCCTGTTTAGGTAGGTCGATGCTATTGTACAGATAACCTAGTTCCTCATAAGTGTCAATAATATGCCCCATCCCCTCCACGCGTTGAAAGATATCTAATGCCCTCAGGAGATAATCTAGGGCTTCATCATACCGCTCTTGGAGCCGATGCAACCGTCCAATACCTTTCAGAGACAATCCGATACCAAGCGTGTCTCCTTCTGCTTGACGAATAGCAAAGGCATTGTCAAAATACTCTAGTGCAGTATCATAATCCTTCAGCACAAAATATACACCCCCTACACTGGCATTAGAATAGGCAATCTTGATGGGCATGCCACCGTAATCTTCCCTTAGTTGCAGGCCCTTCAAGTGGTATTTCAAACTCAGATCCATTCTCCCTTGCTCTCGAAAGGCATAACCGATTTTATCACAGGCCAAAGCTACCCCAAGTGAATCGCCCGCTAAACGAAAGGCATCTATCGATTTAAAAAAAACTCCCTCTGCTTCTCTCCACATCCCCTTAGTCATAAAGGTCAACGCTGAAAAAAAATGGGCAAATCCCTTCTCCCTATTGGCTCCTTGCTCGTCTAGAGCCGGGAGCAATTCTTGCATCTGTTCGTAAGCCCTATCAGGTTGTTGGAATAATATCTCTTCCGTATCGGTGAGTTGCTGGTCAAGTAGCTGAAGAAAACCGTCTCTTTGTCCTTCAGGAATGCTATAAAACCCTTCTTGACTGTGTAGTATCCCAGTCGAGAGAATCAAGGCAGTGATATATAGCAATCGATTCATCCTAGGCCGGAGCAATCGGGAGGATCAAGGTAAAGGTAGCCCCCTTTCCTATTTCGCTTTCCACCTCAATTCTACCGCGATGATGCTCCACGATCCCATAGCTAATGGAAAGTCCAAGACCTGTGCCTTTACCTACTTCCTTAGTGGTATAAAAGGGTTCAAATATTCTTTTCTTGGTTAACTCATCCATCCCTGGCCCAGAATCACTGATGCTGACCTGTACATGCTCACCAACTACTCTAGTAGTAATCCCTATTACCCCTTCGTCATCATTGATCGCTTGGATGGCATTGTTGATGATATTGAGAAATACCTGATTGAGTTTGCTGATCTGGCAGTACACTTTAGGCAATTCTCCGTAGTCTTTTTGGATCTGTATTCTGTCCTTGAGTTTATTGCCCAGAATTACTAGCGTGGAATCCAATCCTTCGTGGATGTTGGCCAGTTCGAATTTATCCTTATTGTCCCTAGAGAAGGTCCGTAGCCCGCTTACAATATCTTTCGTTCTTTGGGCACCACGTTCGACACCTCCGATAAGATCAGCGATCTCATTCTTAAGCAAAGTGACATCTAAACTGTTACTAAGTTGGTTTATCTCTTCCAGGCATTTTTGCGGATTGTCGCAATTAGGAAGCTCATCAATACGATCCAGCAAGGTTTGGAGATCGGCAAAATCTAGCTTTAGCGCCTCAACATTAGAAGCGATAAAATTCACTGGATTATTGATCTCATGCGCAATCCCAGCAGTTAATTGGCCTAGAGAGGCCATTTTTTCCGACTGCACCAATTGCGCCTGCGTAGCTTTCAGTTCCTGTACGGTCTTTTCAAGCTGATCTTTCTGGTATTGAATATCTTCCGTTCTTTCTTTCACCGTTGCTTCCAACAAGCGCTTATTTCTTTTCAAATTACCTACGCTATTCTGATAGATTGACCAGATAATACCAAAGACGGTTAGCAGTACCAGAACCCGGAACCACCAGGTTTGCCAAAAAGCAGGCTTGACGACTACTTGCATGGATACTTCTCCTTCCTCCCATTCTTGATCCCCTAACCTCGCTTGTACGTAGAAGGTATATTTCCCATGAGGAATGTTGGTATAGGTAGCCACATCTTGCTGTCCAACCTCATTCCAATCATCATCAAAATTCTCCAAACGGAAGCGATAGGTGTACTTGAGAATTCGGTGGTAATTTAGATTGCTGAATTTAAATAGGAAGAGGCGATCGCTGGGGTGTAAGGTAACAGAAGAGCCCAAACTGATGTGTTGGTCCAGGTGCTTTCCATCTCTAATACTCACCGGCCGATAGTTGATCTGGAAATCTTCAAGTACTAAGTTATGTTCGCCAGAGCGTAGGATATCCTCAGGTTTAAAGATGTTAAAACCATTGATCCCACCAAAGAAAAACTCACCAGCAGCATTCTTAAACTGAGCGTTTTGATTGAATTCATCGCCCTGCAGGCCATTGTCAAAATCATAATTGCGAAAAGATCGCTCCTCCGAATCAAAACAACTTAATCCTCGATTAGTACTAATCCACAGATTCCCATTTTGATCCTCCTGTATCCCATAAATGATGTCATTGGGCAGGCCATCTCGCTCAGAAAAGTGCTCAAAGTATAAAAGTCCAGTAGATTCATCTTCAACCCCTCGATTCAACCCGCTAGAGGTTCCTACCCACAATCTTCCTTTACGATCTTGGTATACACAACGGATGATATCATTGCTTAGGGAAGTACTATCTGAGGGATCATGGTGATAGCTAATAAATTCATCCTTATCGTAGAGGTATTGATTAAGGCCATCGACGGTGCAAATCCAAAGGCGGTTGTCTGGCCCTTGATACATACTTCTAACATAATTGCTGCTAATACTGCCCGGTTTTGATGCATCAGCCTCATAGCGCTTGAAGTGACCCGTAGCAGCATCGAATAGGTTAAACCCAAGATTGGTTCCTACCCACCTATTCCCTAAATGATCCTTCAGGATAAAGCGTACTGAATTAGCGGAGATCGATCTTGGATCATTCGGGTCATGTTGCCAATTTTGAAAAGAGGGCGATCCATCTGATCCAATCGTCATCTTATCCATCCCGCCTGAGGTACCCAACCAGAATGTATTTTTGTCCTCTTGTACGATGGCCCAAATCCGATCGTGAGCAACACTATTGGCTCTATCTGGATGATGGAAATATTGTTCTACTTCACTAGTTGCCCGATCAATTCGATTAAGGCCATTCGAAGTCCCTACCCATATGATATGGTCTGGGGTCTCACAAATGGACCAAACGGCATTATGGCTAAGCAGATCAGCCTGGCTATTACGTACAGCATAATGAGTGAACAGTTGAAACGTTGGATCTAGTTTTGAAACTCCAGCATCATTCGTTCCCACCCAAATGATCCCATTCTTAGCCACAAATAAATCAATGACAAAATTGCTGGATAAGCTGTAATCATTGAATGGGTCATTTTGATAGTTTCCAAAAACTGATCCCTCAGCTTTAAGGTCTTCGGGATGAATGAAGTTGATGCCTTGGTCCGTACCTAGCAATAGCCTTCCCGATTGATCTTCTACAATATCCCAAACGACATTATTTGAAAGCGAGTGGAGAACTTGGTTATCATGTTGGAAAAGCTGTGTTTCCCCATCCTTGACATCATAGATCAAGAGACCTCCATCGTCCAATCCCAACCAAAGCCTATCTGTCGCATCTTGGTATATGCTTATCACTTCTTTTTCAGTGCGAGGAATGATTTCCCTAAACTCGCCTGTCTCTGGATTGAAATTGAAAAAACTCTGGTCCTCAAAGGCTACCCAGATCGTGCCATCATTGGCTAGATGGAGTTCATTAATATTGCTTTGGTGATCAGGTTCAGCGAAGTGTTGGAAATTGTCTTGATCAGCTTGATATAGGTTCAATACCCCATCGCCTACGCCAACCCACATTCGCCCTTTAGCATCTGAGATGATCTCTCCCACATAATTATCGCTGATACTTCCAGAGGCATCTGCTTGGTGCAAATAATGCTTAAAGTCATTATGTACTCGATCAAATCGGTTGAGACCATAGTCTGTGCCGATCCATAGATCTCCTCGTATATCTTCATATAAGACTTGTACATCATTACTGCTGAGTACATAAGGTACGTCAGGTTGATGCCGGAACACGGTGAAAGACTTCCCATCATAGCGATTGAGGCCATCTGCTGTACCAAACCACATGAAGCCCATCGTGTCTTGCAGCATGGCACGTACAGTAGCTTGGGATAGTCCATTATCCCCGCCAAGAGGTAAGCGCTCAAATCTAGGATTCAAGTTTTGACTAATCAAAAAAGCGGGAAAGATTAGCCAGATGGATAGGAAATAATATTTCTTTAATTCACCCATTTGAAAGCCCAAAAATATAGTCAAATGTTAGTTGCAGCACTGACTTCTGATCTCCTTGGTGAATGGATGTAGAGCACCTAAAATTATATCGGCAGTAATGAGAAATTTATTCTCCAAGGCTAGCAGAAAATCAATGACTTAGGTCCCTTCTGAATGTGTGCTAAGGGGCGTCTCTCGCAGCGGCGAAAAGAAGCCTTTGTAATAATAATAAAAATTGATTTAGCGATTTTCCAGAAGCGCTCCAATTGCAGGCCATAAGTCACTGAAAAAGGGGGCAAAATCCCACTTCACTGCAAACTTTTACTACTTCACTACATTTTTCAAAAAATGGCTAAAATGGCAGAAAAAAGGGCCTGAAGGAGTACCCTGTTTAGAGCTAGATTCCCAGTTTTTGGAAGAACTCGTCTCGATAGGATTTACTAAGGCGTAGCAATTCGCCGTTCTTCATTTGCACCTCAATCTCTCCTCCACTTCCATAGATAACTTCGTTGAGAAAGTGGAGATTGATGATAGAGGAGCGATGAATACGAATGAAATGTTCTTGGTCTAATTTTGTCAAAATGGAAGTGAGCGTCTCTCGCAACAAGTATTTTTTATCGGTGGTAAAGATCTCAATGTAATACCCTGAGCCCGTCACATACTGAATATCGGTCATGTCGACAAAGCTGATCTTACCCGATGATTTTAGCGGGAGCATCTTGGAACGTGGGGCTGGCGCTACATTAGGCTGGCGCAGATAATCGAGTAAAGCACTCAACTCTTGATTAGGAGATTTGTGTTGCTGTTGCCGCAAATTGGACAAGGCATTTTCCACAGATAGGTGGAAGCGTTCGTCTTTGAATGGCTTCAGTAGGTAATCAAAGGCGAAAACATCAAAGGCTTTGATCGCATACTTATCATAGGCTGTGATGAAGATGACCATTGGAAGTTCTTCTATCGTTAGAGCTTCGAGCACCTCAAAGCCGGTCATGTCCTTCATCTGGATATCTAAAAAGATAAGGTCAGGTTGGAGAGAACTTATTTTTTCGATGGCATCTGTCCCTGTTTTACATTCACCAATTACATCCACGTCCTCCACCGTAGTCAATAAATGACGTACTCGCTGCCTTGCCAAAGCCTCATCATCAATGATCAATGCCCGTACCATATCCTTTAGAAAACGAAATTTTTAGGGTTGTTCAAACACATGTCTAGCTGACATTTGCCATACTGCAATGAGTGAATGATCGATTACCGAGCCATCTTTCCGATCGGCACAGTTCAACTTAAACCAGTTCATTTTCACCCATTTGCACATCAGATGTACAGGGAATTTCGATAAAATTTCGCACACCCGGGTAGAGGTTTTCGACAGAGAACACGAATTGATCGCCATAAAGTGACTTTAGGCGGGCAAAGGTATTACTCAATCCCATGCCGGTACTGAAAACTTGCCCTTCCTCCTCCTGCGTCAATCCCTTGCCATTGTCAGTAATGCTGATCTGCATATGGCCGTTTGAACGAGCAAGTTGAATTCCAATCTTGAGCTGAGTATGATGGCGAGAGAAGCCATGTTGGATAGCGTTTTCCACTAAGGGTTGTAGCAATAAACTTGGGATCTGAGCCCTTTCTAAGTTTGGACCTATATCCCATTCTATCTCCAAATCTTCAGAAAATCTTGTTTTTTCAATACTCACATATTTCTTCAGAATTTCTAGCTCCTTAGACAAGGGCACCAGGTGCATTTCCTTGTCACTGTTTTCCAACACCTGTCTCAATAGGTCCCCCAAATCTGCCACCATCTCCTTGGCACGCTTTACATCAATGTCCATCAAAGAGGCAATACTATTAAGTGTATTGAAGAGGAAGTGAGGATGCAATTGAGACTGCAAGATTTTCAAGCGAGTTTCCAATAGCTGACTCTGCATTTCCGATCGCTGAATTTTATTGATGCTATCCCGCTGGAAATAATAATAGGAATAGGTAAAACTAACCGTAACCAGATACAGCAAGAAAAGCTTATCTGTATTCATTAAGTACCAATAGAAAATATTTGTACCAGAACTAGGCAATGGATCTTCGGAACCAAGCAAGGCGGACAGTAATAGAATACAGGAATACCAAATCACGGAGGTAATCAGGGCAAAGAAGAAGTGTATCGTGACGATTCTAGACCAGGACTTGTTTTCCAACAAAAATCGTCTGGTCGTTTGTACAATCAGTATAATAAAAGCTAGACCGATAAGCCATGACACCAACCTATCTTGTAGAAGCTCTGGCCAGTTGATCTCCATTTCATCTAGTTGCAACATAGCATAGATACGCAACAGCGTGAAGGCTTGAATAATGGAATACAATCCTATGATGGACAGGGTAAGCCAAGTATCAGGAAGATGGAGCTTTGCCTTATTGGACATGCGAATACTTTAGTTATAGCAAAAATACGCTTCTTTGAGCGAGTCTGTCAATCCTTTGCTGCAAGCTTTGTGAAATTCGCTGCAGGAATGGGGTCATTGGCTGCATTGGGCTTTTCGAGCGTTGATTAATCACTTAATTTGTAGCTATTAATTCAATGTGGCACAAGTAAGTCACCCGACTAAAATGCTGTATAGAGAGGAGAGACGGGAGCAGAGCTCCCGCCCTAAAGAATGAGCAGCCCTCATTTTTCTATCTGTGAAATAGTGAGCAGCCATTATTTCACAGGCTGGTCAAAAGTCTTTTTACCAGTGAGAGTTTTATATCAGAGGGCTGCTTTCTTTTTTCCATTCTTCCATCTTCATCTATTTTTATCCTATCTTTGCATACGTTGTTACTTCTAATACCCGTCTGACATTCAGGTAGCAACTCGATTGGCGTATTCCTGCCGCAAGTGTTATTGCGCAATTCTATAGCGACTAATAATTTATTTGAAACTAAAAGCGACTTCACTCTAGGTGAAATTAAAGCAAATACCTTTAAGGTAGGCTTGCCCCTTTTAAATGTGGCTGGCCAGCTGAAGGTGTAGGGTGATAGATGGGCCTAGAGATAGAGTGCTATCCCCTCCTGAGCATATAGCACAAGACTTCATGAGGATAGTATGCTTGTACCTGGCCTTAAACTCGTTAAGGAAAAGACACCATACTACCTAGAGATCATCCAACTGGCTTTAGCGGTAGGTTAGTGCAGATCGCTCATTGCCATATAGCTATACCCTTAGCTGAAGGATATTCCGCAAGCGAGGTAGCTTAATGATAAATCGAAGACCAACGATCAAAACTAAGGATTTATCCTACCCAATGCGGGCTCGCGAGTGATTATCATTCCGGGTCCGTTTTTTTCAGGACAAACTTTGAACTCCAGCTATAGGAAATTGCTCCTACCAACACATTAACCAACCCGAGGAGACTCTCAACTGGTTTATCCACTAGCAAGTAGATCATGATCCACAGACTAAAAGCGATAAATATGAGCTGGAACCAAGGAAAGAATGGACTTTTGTAGGCTTCTTCATCTCCTCGCTGCTGCCAGCGCAAAACCAAAACGCCTGCTACACTCAAGGTGGTAAAAAGCTGTAGAATAAAGCCACTATAGATAAGCAGTTGTTCAAAAGAGCTAGTGACCACCATAAATAGACTGATCGTAGCTTGCAATACAATGGCTCGAACAGGAAACCCATTGGTATTCTCCTTCGCAAAATAGCGCCAATTGCGATACTCTCTCGCCATGGCCTGTGTAACTCTTGGACCTACCCAAACCATGGCACTAATACTAGCAATCAAAAGCAAAGCAATGAGTAGACTAATCGTACGGCCGCCGGTTTGTCCAAACATAATCTGAGCCACCACGTGCCCCACATCTACTTTATTCTTCAACTGTCCAACGGTCGCTTGATTAAGAAAAGAATATTGAAGAAGTACAAATAACAAGCCTACTAGTAGCGTACCTCCAATAAGCGCCTTCGGTAGGTTCTTCTTCGGTGCATCAATTTCCTCAACGATATAGGCGGCAGCATTCCAACCAGAAAAAGCATAGGTAACATAGATCAAGGACACGGCATAGGCCGGGCTAAAAATCTCTCCTTGCCAACTCCCAGACCAGTCGATCGCATTATTGGGGGTATATAAGGTGATCCCAAAGAAGATCAAGAAAAGAATCAGGAAGATTTTTAATAAGGTCAGCGCGTTCTGAAACACACTACTTTGCTGCACACTAAAGGAATGGATCAAAGATATCACCAGTATGGCGGAGATGGCAATGATCTGTCCCGGCCACCCCATAATGTCCTGTAGGTATGCGCCCATGGCCATGGCTGAAAGCGCAATGGATGCAGCAAAGCCTACCGTCATGGATACCCATCCGGATAGATAACCCAAAAAAGGGTGATAGATCTTAGAAAGGAAATGGTACTCGCCCCCCGATTTGGGCAGCCGAGTGCCGAGTTCGGCATAAGAGAAAGCCCCCAATAGGGAAAATATTGCTCCAATCACCCAGAGTGATAGAATGGTCCAGGTATTATGGAGAGATTGAAGTTGAAAACCCAAGCTAGAAAAAACACCGGTGCCGACCATATTGGCGATTACTATTGCCGCTGCACTCCGCCATCCGATTTTCCTGCTGTTCGCCATACTATGTGATAAGGGCGTTTTAAGTCCGGAGCTTGATGATCCGAATAGATCCCTGACTTCTGTTTTCTTGACCATAAATCTACAGGATTTTGTGGGGCTGGTGTTTTTCTTGTATGGTCTTAACGAAAGGATAACAATTAATATGTGTGAATAACAGGTTAAAGGCAGGTTAAAAACTTTTGGTCGAGTTCAATCGTCCTTTGATAGAAATCTTATAAGTGGTATGCCAATGTTTTCAATGCAAATCGTAATTTGGCCATATCTATAAGTACTTTTCCGAATAATATCTAGATTAAAAAACACTATTCATGAATCACCGACAACTCTTAAGTCTGTTAAGTGGCTTTCTTTTTGTCTCTCTTTCTTTGCAACTTTCTGCGCAAGTTAATGCAAGACTTTTTCGTCATGCAGATGTTTCCCAAACGCACATTGCCTTTGTGTATGGAGGAGATATTTGGGTGGTACCGAAAGCAGGTGGATTAGCCGCCAAGCTAAGCTCTCCAGCTGGAGAAGAATCCGCACCAAAATTCTCCCCAGATGGCAAGCAGATCGCCTTTAGTGGAAACTATGATGGGAATACCGATGTGTATGTAGTTCCTGCCATGGGAGGAATACCCAAACGACTCACCTATCACGGAATGCCCGATGGCGTATTGGATTGGAGTCCTGATGGTCAGAACATCCTTTTTGTCACATCAAGATCTAGTGGGCGCCAGCGTTTTAGCCAGTTTTACAGTGTACCTTCTTCAGGCGGTATGGCCGAAAAGTTACCATTGGCATATGGCTCCTTTGCCTCCTACTCTCCTGACGGACAAAAAATCGCATTTACCTACACTTCTAGAATCAGCCGCAGCTGGAAAAGATATCGAGGTGGAGCTACTGCTGATATCTGGACCTACGACCTGAACAGTAACAAGGCTGAATTAATCGTAAAGAATGAAGCCAACGATGAATTGCCGATGTGGAGTGGAGATAAAGTATACTTCCTTTCTGACCGCGGACGCAATAAACGTTATAACATCTGGTCTTATGATACCAAGACTAAAAAGACTCAACAGTTGACGAAATTCAAAGACTATGATGTGCACTTCCCTTCCGTTGGGCCTTCAGATCTAGTTTTTGAAGCAGGAGGTAAACTGTACCTCATGAATCTTTCCAACAATAAGTACAAGGAAGTAAAGATTGATGTTGTGAGTGACTTGGCCAGCTTAGCACCCAGAACAGAGTCAGTTGCTAATCTCATGTCAAATGCCTGGATCTCTCCTGCGGGAAACCGAGTAGTTGTTGAAGCACGTGGAGAACTTTTTTCGGTACCTGCTAAGGATGGATATGTAAAGAATCTAACTAATTCTTCAGGCGTAGCTGAACGGTCTCCCGCTTGGTCACCTGATGGTCGCTACATCGCCTATTGGAGTGATCGCTCTGGCGAGTATGAATTGACCATGATGGACATGAAGGAGAAGGGGAAAGAAGAGAAAATTTCCAGCTATGGTGCGGGCTTTAGGTATCAGCTATACTGGTCGCCTGATAGTAAGAAGCTGGTATGGACAGAGGGGAACATGAAAATCCGCATGTATGACAGAGATACAAAAGCGACGAAAACGGTAGATACTGGCTTAGATTTCTTCGAAGGAACAGCGAGAAGCTTTGAAGTGACCTGGTCTAGTGATAGTAAGTGGTTTGCCTATTCTAGAACTTCCGATACAGGCAATAGTGCCATCTACGCCTACGACATACCAGAAGGGAAATTGCATCAATTAACTTCTGGATTCTATTCAGATCAAAACCCATCTTTTGATCCGGACGGGAAATACCTATACTTCTCCACCAATAGAAGCTTCTCTCCGATGTATGGAGATTTTGATAATTCCTGGACTTATCCAAATGCCACGCAGATTGCAGTAGCATGCTTGCGGAAAGATGTCCCTTCTCCCCTAGCCCCTAAAAATGATGAGGTGACCATCAAGGAAGAAAAAGAGGACAAAAAGGACGAGAAGAAGAAGGAAGAGAAAAAAGAGGAGACGGCTGATGCCAGCAAGAAAGAAGGGGATAAAAAAGAGGAAAAGAAAGAAGACCCTAAACTTGAGATCGACATGGATGGCTTTGAGGAGCGTATCGTAATTCTTCCTCCTCGGGCTGGCAACTATGGAGGTCTTCATGCCGTGAAAGGGAAATTGGTCTATGTACAGTTCCCGCCTAGCGGTTCACAAGGCGCACAGCCAACGGTGAAGTACTTCGACTTGAAATCTCGTGAGGAAAAGAAGATTATCGATGGCGTATTCAATTTCCAAGTATCCGCAGATGGGAAGAAAATGCTAGTGATGCAGCGTGGGAAGCTAGGAATTATTGGCGTTGCCCCGGGTCAGAAGCTTAGCAAACCTTTGCGTACTGGAGAAATGGAGATGACCGTAGTACCAAGGGAAGAGTGGCAACAGATCTTTAATGATAGTTGGCGCTTTGAAAGAGATTTGTTCTACGATACCAATATGCACGGAGTGGACTGGGGAGCCATGCGCCAATTGTACGGCAGCCTAGTAAAGGATGCTACTACTCGAGCAGATGTCAATTTCATCCTCGGTGAACTGATCGGAGAATTGAATGCTTCTCACACCTATCGAGGTGGTGGAGATACGGAGCGTAGCAAGCGTAAAAACGTTGGCTATTTGGGGATTGATTGGGGAGTGAAGAATGGCAAATTCCATATCGCCAAGATCATCAAAGGAGCGCCATGGGATGCTGAGGTGCGTTCGCCATTGGCCATGCCTGGTGTAGACGTGAAAGAAGGTGACTACATCTTATCCGTCAACGGTCGTGCCCTAGATACCAACAAGGAGCCTTATGCCGCCTTCGAAGGCTTAGCAGGAAAGACGGTGGCCTTAGAGATTAATTCTCACGAATCAGCAGATAGTGCGCGAACTGTGATGGTCAATCTAATGCGCGGAGAAACTCGCCTGCGCCACCTAGCTTGGATTGAAGGTAATCGCAAGCGCGTGGAAGAAGCCACCAATGGCCAAGTAGGTTATGTATACGTTCGCAGTACAGGAATTGATGGCCAAAACGAATTGGTCAGACAATTCATGGCACAATATCGTAAGCCCGGCATGATCATAGATGAGCGCTTCAATAGTGGTGGACAGATCCCAGATCGTTTTATCGAGCTGCTGAACAGACCAGCTTTGGCTTTCTGGGCAGTACGTGATGGTGAAAACTGGCAATGGCCTCCAGTAGCCCACTTCGGTCCTAAAGCCATGTTGATCAATGGTTGGAGTGGATCAGGTGGAGATGCTTTCCCGGATTACTTCCGAAAGGCTGGATTGGGTCCAATCATTGGCTCCAGAACATGGGGTGGATTGATCGGAATTTCCGGTTCACCGGCCTTGATCGATGGTGGTTCCGTTACCGTACCTACCTTTAGAATGTATGATCCAGATGGGGAATGGTTCAAGGAAGGATATGGAGTGGCTCCAGATATCGATGTGCCAGAAGATCCAACTCAACTGGCAGCTGGTGTAGATACGCAGCTAGAAAGAGCTATCCAAGAGGTTATGAATAGCCTTAAGAAAGAACCAGCTATTGGCAAAGAGCCAGCTGCAGAGATTCGTAGCAAGTAATTGATGATGGCTTGGTTGGGGGCTTTTAGCCCCAGCTGATCCCAAATAGTTTTGCTCAAGGGAGGAAGGAAGACAGAATACCTTACATTTGTCTTTTTTCCTCCCTTACTTATGTAAGAGTATGTATAAAATTAATCCCTGCCGGCCGGGCCGGCGGGCTTTCACTAATATGAACGCCTCTCTTTGCCGGGCTT
>CAJXPD010000210.1 GCA_913057785.1 uncultured Lewinella sp.
CTAATAATGTCAAGAAATATTTGGAAGAACAGGGCATCGAAGTTACTATTACAGCTCGTTCCGAAGGAGACCGACAACCGGTAGCGCCGAATAGCACGGAGGAGGGGCGTGAAAAAAATCGGAGGGTAAACCTCTCGATCAATTAATTGATGAATTCAGGGCTAGTAAACACGACAAGTTATGGCGGTTAGAAGGAAGACCCATAGATCGATGATCGCAGTTTCCGAGAAATATTGTTAGCATGAATGGATAAAAAACTAGGCTCATCCTATTGTTGTGATCCTAAATGGGAAGCGGCTAGAAAACGTGATAGATGATATTAGCCCTTAATTTCAAGCTCACTAATCAACTCCCCAATCAGCCCCAACACCCGATCGCATACCTCCTCTAAAGGAACGAGCTGCTTCTCAGTACTCGTCCTAAGTTTGAGTTCCACGCCTCCATTTTTGAGGGACCGCTTAGAGATGGTCAGGCGGATGGGTAGGCCAATCAAATCTGCATCAGCAAATTTCTCGCCGGGGCGGGCCAGTTTAATGTGGCGATCATCGAATAGTACTTCGACCTTATGGGCCTTCAGCTGTTCGTATAACCTTTCTGCTTGTTCCTTCACTTCATCATTTTCAAGTAGCCCAACTAACATGACTTGGTATGGGGCTACGCTGATCGGAAGTTGCAGTCCAAATTCATCGTGGTATTCTTCGGCCAGGCAGCCAAGTAGTCGGCCCACTCCAATCCCATAGGAGCCCATGACGATCGGTTTGGGCCTACCGTCTTTATCGATGAATCTGGCTTCCAATGCTTCGGTATATTTGGTTCCCAATTGAAAGATATTCCCCACTTCTACCCCACGAACGGACCGAAGCCGGTCTTCGTCTACCTGAGCATTTGGGGCCAAAGCGCCATCGAATGCGTTGATGATATCTCCTACGAAATCCGCCTCATAATCGCGCCCGTAGCAAGCATTGCGCAGGTGATAGTGCTCCTTGTTCGCGCCCACAATTAAATTCATGGAAGGAGGAATCAAGTCGTCTACTACCACAATGGTCTTTTCTCGATCTATGCCGATTGGAGAGGCATAGCCTGGGACAGCTCCAATGCCGCGGATTTGTTCATCCGTTGCCGGCTGTAGAATTTTGGCTTTGATTAAGTTTTGGAGCTTTACTTCATTGACTTCCATATCTCCTCGAACCACGGCCAGGATCACCTTTTGTTCTTCTGCTACTTCAGCTGAAAAGAAAACCACCTTGCCGCAAGATTGAGCGGTGGAATCCAGGAAATTCGCCAAGTCTTCAATCGTCTTGGTACCCGGTGTATGTACTTCTTCCAAGGCTAGGGGATCAACTCCTGAGGGATAGTCCTTTTGAATGGTAGCTACTTCCTTATTGGCGCGATAGCCCGTGCTATCGCATAAGTAAATGGTATCTTCCCCCATCTCCGTAATGTACATGTATTCGTGGGCAATCTTCCCTCCCATCATCCCCACATCACTTTGAATGGCCATCACCGGCAGCCCCGCTCGAGCGAACATGCGAAAATAGGCTTCGTAATGGGCATCATACTGCTGTTGTAAAGCCTCCCAGCTGGTATCGAGGGAATACGAATCCTTCATCACAAACTCCCTCACCCTGATCAAGCCTCCTCGAGATCTGGCTTCATCCCGAAACTTAGTTTGCAACTGATAGATCAGCTTGGGTAATTGCCTGTAGGTGGATACTTCACTCTTAGCCAGTGAAGCGACAACCTCTTCATGCGTCATCCCCAACACCATCTCCCGCCCTGCTCGATCGGCAAAGCGCACCAAAGATTCGTCGATCTCATGATAGCGATTCGTCTGTTTCCAAATGGAAGCCGGGTGTACGATGGGAAGGCTTACCTCTACCCCACCTATCTCATTCATTTCTTCCCGAAGAATGGTTCCAATCTTATTCAAGGAGCGATGTGCCAGATGCAATGAAGAAAAGATGCCGGCTGAAAGTTGACGAATAAATCCAGCACGAATCAGTAGCTCCTGCGACTTGATACTGACTTGGCTAACTGTTTCTTTCCGAGTCGACAACAATAAACTTGAAAACCTCATATGGCAGCTTAAGATGTTTTAGATAAGCTCCTCAAGGTAATAAAATTTTAAAGGCAGGACCAGGAGTTATACCCCCACTTAGCCAGCAAGTTTTTATGGAAGGGATTAGTAATCTATGCCCTATTCTGATAGATTCCTCCTATTTTCACATGCACCAACAAACAAAAGACTAACACTATGCCTCGAAAATGGAACCTACTCATCCTAGCCCTCGCCAGCACCAGTCTCTTGCACGCCCAAGCCCTTACCAAAAAAGAATGGAAGTCAGCCCTAAAGGCGTACCACCAACAATTTCAAGAGTTGGCAGCAGCCAAAAGCTACGTCTACCAAGAAGTCCTTTTTGAGCGCCAAGAATTCTTCGTGGAGGTACCTTCCTCCGAGGTAATTGCCAAGACCCGAGCCTTAGCTGGCAAGACGGCCAAAATCGCATTTATTGAAGAGGATATGGGGCCGCAGCTGGCCTTCGAGGCTAAGATATCCGACGGCTATCCAGACTTTATCAGCGAGCAAATTAATATTGCCTTGGTTGAATCCAATCTGAAAGATAGTAAGGGGCAAACGATCGAATTGGCTAGTATGGCCCAATCCGGAGCGGATGGAAACACCTTGCTTCATCGACTAGGAATTGCCGGTAATCAAAGCCCGAATCCAGATAAAATCTCAGGCGATGCTACCTACGATTTATCCTTCCTCCTACGGTACGACCAAGTCAAACTCGCCAAAGAGAACACAGGAGAAACTTTCTCCTTGGCCGGTTGCGAGTTCACGCTAATTGAAGTCTTGCACAACCAGGTGATTCTGGAAAGTTCCTGCGATTACGCACCTGATCTAAAGCTGATCAACTGGGGGAAAGAAGGGTATATCTTCTCTCCTTATCCCTATCAAGAGCTTATGGAAATGGCGGCCAAAGATCCGAGTATTAATACCGACGGATTCTTTTCTCAGTCTAGTTCAAGTGTTCCCAAAAGGGTGTACCAGTTGTTGAATAAACAGCCGGATATCTCCAATAAAAAACTGCGTAAGGCATTGCCCATTACTAATTTCACTCAGCAGGTATTTGATGGAGACCAGTACTTGGTTTTGTCCAATGTTGCGCCGATCCAAGGGAATTTTACGCTTTTCGCCCCGGTTTATGAGACGGATCGGGTGGTGGTGGAGTATGGAAGGGGCAAATAGCGGGAGGTAGAATATGTACTCAGCTTATGTACTGCTTCCCCGTCGCCGCTTCTCAGGAGACTACCACACTACCTTCTCTTGTACTCCTCTAGGAAGCCCACTTTGTTAAGCTTACTAAAATCTGACCAGCTAACGCTACCTCTGATACGCACCTCACCCAATTCTTTAATGTCTACAATGGAGTAGAAGAAATCGCCCAAACTGATGGCCGTTCCGTTTACCAAAGTATTTTCAAATTGAGTGTAGATTTTTCGAACTAATGGCGCCACTCGATTTGACTTGAGCAGACCCGGCACCGGATCAGGTACCACCACCGCAATACTTCCCGGAGCAGCAGAAAGTATAACGGGATTCTGAGAATTCAAATAGGGTACATTGCCGAATCGCTTGATTGCTTTTGCATATCGCGACACCTCATCTGGCCCGCCAAAATTACTGGGGCCATAATAATCCCCATCAGAGGTCAAAGAAAGTGCATTTCTAAGCTGCTCCATCTGCTCCACGCTAAAACAAGCATCGACCAGGACCACCATGGGAACCCCAGCCTCTCCTAAGCGCCTTTCAATCTCACTGACGGGATATAGACCGTCAATTTCTTCGGGATAGGCCGTCTTCAGGGCATTGGCTACATCAAACAGATCACTGAAATTAGAGCCGCTGACCGGAGAAGCAGGCGCCTCCAATTGTTCTCGAGATAACCCATATAGGTAGTTTTCACCAATATCTTCGGTAGGGTTTCCACGATAGTCCTGCAAGACCAGGTACTGATGCCCATTTGGCCCCGCTACCGCATGCCCCACGTAGTAGAAGATGAAGGGTGTTTTCCTCTTTTGTTTTTTTAGCGCAGCGGCAGCTTTGTCCAGTATTTCGTCCATTTGGGCGCTGGTTAGACTTTCTGGATTAGCCCCCTCTAATAGAGGTCGCCCTCCAGATTGCTCCATCACACCGCTGAATAGGTCGATACTTGAACCCACTACATTGAGGTTCCCGAAGTATTCACTTTCATACTGCGTATTGCCCCAAGCCAAATAGGTCATGGCTTTGTTGGCGGGCTGCAAATTCACATCCTTCAAATTCAAAGTCCTCCGGCTATTCGCATTGACAATATGATCCCTAAAAATCACCTCATCAGGATTTCCAGCATTCAGGTTATTGACAATGTAATTTACTGACACACTCTCATAGGCGATGACAGCAGGTTGATTGCTTTGGATAGTAATTCCACCCTCATTAGTGAGTCGACCGCCAATTGCCAAGGCATCCTTTTGGATACGTTCCCAAGTGTCTCGGCTGTAGGCATCATTTTTCTGGATCGTATAAGAAAGTAATGCTTCGTAGGCGCGGACAATAGCTCTGGGGTTCTGACCGCGCTTCTCCGCTCGATAGATACCTTTGTCCCTTAACAAGGATCGCTTGAATTTAGCGCTAAGATCCATCTCAAATAGCCGCAGATCTTTCAGATCGATTTGAATATCTACGCCTGCAGATGCCCTTGAATTGCCTAGCAACTCGCTAACCAGCTCAGATTGAGTTTGCCCACTCAGGGTAATGCTCACATCGCTTGTGGTTCTGGGAAGATCTTCCGGGCGAAAGACACGTCGCATGGGTAAAACTTGACCTTGTGCTGGAGAGAGTAAAACTGAGCCTGGATATCTTCCGCCTGATGGGGGAAGGTTCAATTCGATAAGTTCTTCGGGCCTGTTAAATACTTGAGCAAAATTTGCGCTCAAAGTCTTCGGTAGATCATCTGCATTCGGTAGCTTCGAAGGATCGAAGATAGTTGCCAATGCCTGTTGTATTTCCCGTCCTTGTTCGATTTGACGAAAGGCCATCTTCACGGCTTCTGTTGCGCGATCCTGATTGATATCGGCCAGCAATTGCGCTTGTTCTTCAAGTTTAGCGAATGCCGCATTGCGTTCAGCCTTGAGTTCTTCAATTTGTGCAAGCAAGGTCTTTCGCTCCCTTTCCTGAAGCGTGTTTTTCTCGAGCTGAGCTTCTACTGCAGCTAATTTATCCGCAAAAATCTGGTAGGTAGGCTTGGTGAGAATACCATAGTATTTTAAGGCCGCCCGATCCCGGTCTCCAGCATAGCTCACGATGATTTCGATCGGTGAACCAGATGCATCCTTTGGGATAGTTAGCAAGTCAACTTCCCGCTGATTGACTATTTCGATACTCTTCCCTTTTCCGTCGGTACTACCCAAGAGCAATCTGATGTTCTGACCCACACTCTTCTGTGGACATGGCAAGACAAAGGTCCCATTGCTAACAGAATATACCGAGCCACAACCAAATGCACTCACTTGAATGCCTGCGGCCGGTTTCCCGCCGCTATTTTGATAATAAATAATCCCCTGAACTTCCTGGCTAATAATGCTACCTGAAAAGACCAGGCTTAGAAGTAGTAAGTAAATTCTTTTCATGTCTTATACATTCAGTGATATGGGTTCTTTTCTTCTCACCTTATTCAAGAATAGTAATCTACGCTTACTGCCTTTACTGCTAGGGGTTTCAAGGAATAGAGAATGTACTACCGGTTTCTAAGGCTATTCAGCGGCAATCACCTATTACTAGTATTGAGATCCTTCTCCATCTTATCTGCAAAATACTATATTGCAAAGCACATATTTTCCTTACTTGATGATTTGTCTATGAAAATCAATACCAGTTCTCGTCTAACCGTCCTTAGTCTATTTTTGTTCATAAGCTTTAGCACCATTACTTCCGCCCAAGAAGCGCACCGCCGTTGGCGCAAAATGAATCAGATTCGTAATGATAAATTCGATTTGATACTTCCTGAGGTGATGCGGGAGAATGGCATTGACATGTGGATCATTATGAACCGGGAAGGCAACTTCGATCCTTTGTATCCTGATATGGGCGAAGGCTACGTAGGATCTACTGGCTACTATATCTTTACGGATAGAGGCGGAGATCGGATTGAGCGGGTGGCACTGGGGATTAGCGGGTATTTGCTAGAAGAAGGAGGGGCCTATGACTACTTCGGATCCGAGTTAGAGCTAAAGAACTTTGTGGCAGAGCGAGATCCACAGCGGATTGGTTTGAATATATCTAAGTCCATCGGAGGAGCGGATGGGCTTTCACACTCTGGGTATTTAGAATTAGCCGAGACACTCGGAAAGAAATATGAGGACCGCTTCGTTTCCGCGGAGAAGCTAGCCTCTGACTTTCGATCGAGAAGAGTAGCAAGTGAAATAGCTGCTTATGGCGAGGCCTGCGAGCTATCTTATACGATTACGGAAAGGGCCTTGTCAAATGAGGTGATCACGCCAGGAGTGACTACCCTGGAAGATGTCGCCTGGTGGATGAAAGAACAGTTATTCAAAAACAACCTGGAGTCTTCTTTTGGAATGCCTTCTGTTTATATTACAGGTATTAGAGGAATTATAGCGACTTCAACGGATCGGATTATTCAGCGGGGAGACGTGATCATGATTGATTGGGGGGTAGGCTTGATGAATATGTACACGGATATGAAGCGCATGGCATATGTACTGCAAGAAGGTGAAACCACCGTGCCTCCCGGCATTCAAAATGCCTTTGATCAGGCCGTGAAAGTCCGAGACATTATCAAAAAAACGATCAAGCCTGGGAAAACGGCCAAAGAAGTAGAGACTACGGTATACGAAGCACTTACTGCTGCCGGATTCAACAAAATGAAGGGCTTCAACAAATACACCGAAGGAGACATCACAGATGTAATCATCGGCTGTCATTCGGTGGGTAATTGGGGCCATGGCATTGGGCCATCCATTGCCTTCTTTAACCCCAAACGCCTAGGTTTTCAAATCAGGCCTTCTAATATGCTATCAATTGAGCTATTCGCCTACACCAAGGTTCCGGAATGGGGCGGCAAGAAGCTTCGAGTTCCATTGGAAGATGATGCCATCGTAACGGAAAGGGGTGTAGAATGGATTTACCCCATCAATCCTAGAGTGTTGGTAATTAAGTAAGTTCCTGACGAGTTTGGGTTCTCCCTTTCAGCGTAAGCCCTAAACAAAGTATGGCGAGACCTAAGCCAATTATCCCTCCATAATATTGCGGAAGGGCGGAGAATGTCTGGGCAGCATAGACAACACAGATGAGATAGAGTATGATGGCACACCAACCCAGTATAGAAGGATAAGCTTCTCTGCTTTGCTTGTAGGCAATCACTAAATGCAGCAAGCCAATGATCATAAAGGATACGCCCATCATAAAACTCATTAGTCCCCAGGTATTCCAAAGGCTTTGTTCAGTCCCCATGATATCTATGGTTGCGGTGAGTTTGATTTCGACATTGGGACTAATCAAATCTTTAAAGTGCGTCCAGGTATGGAGTGCGCCCACTAGGATGGGGAAAAAAACGCCTAGTAGGAGGTAAATAATTCTGGTGATTTTCCTGCTCATTGTTTTTGTACAAAGAACGATCACTCGCAAATCCCAGTCATTAACGTTTGTTAATAAAAATCCGCTTGCGAATGCGACTCAAACTAATGGGCGTTACACCAAGATACTGTGCCAGGTAATATTGGGGAAGGCGTTGGATGAGATCAGGCCGTTCTTGCAACAGTTGCTTGTACCTTTCTTCTGGGGTGTTCGTCAAGAGGGAAGCAGCCCTGTCGTAGAGTTGTTTTTCCTTTTGCTTACCAATGAATTCACTGAAGCGTTTAACATCGGGAACCTGATCGCTTAGTTCCTCAATAGCCCGAAAAGAGATCCTGAGAATTTCACAATCTTCAATGGCGCTGAGCACTACATCGGTACTAAGCTGATTTTGATAACTAATGTAGTCGCCAAAGAAATCTCCCTCTGTGTAAAATTCATGTATGAACTCGGCACCATCTTTTAACTGATAGGCTCTGATGATTCCTTTGTTAATGAAGCCTGCATGCGAAGCTATTTTACCCGGGCTCTCCCACAACTCATTTTTCTTCAATTGGACAGACTCCAGATGACTAGCAAAAATCAAAAAGTCGCTAGGGTTGAAGGCAATCAATTTCCGGATCTTTTGCTCTAGTAAATTGGTGTCCATGGCTATTTCTTGAGCTGTGAAATTAGACAAAATCGCCCTTAGTTGGATCATGCCAAAGTCAAGCTGCTAACACCTGGTAATAGTATTTAGCGGTAACCCCTAAATCTTAATCCTTCTTGTCCGGCCCAATCTCTAATCACAGCCATCTCTTCGGGTTTGGGCTTAGTATTAAGTTCGCCGAGGGCCTGAGCTATATACCCGTCTGCACGTAATTCAATCGTTACCACGAGTTTTTCTTGCCTTTTTTCCCTACGCGCTCGCAAGGACCAGATGGAGCAAAACCCTCTTTGGCAATCTTCTACATAAGAAGCCACGCAATGGGAAAGGAAATTTCCTTCTTCTCGAAGCTCTCGGTAAGAAGTAAGTTCGATGATTCGGTAATGGACACCATCAATTTTAGTACTAAACCCTTGCCGCTTAGTACTAGCCCAAGCCAAATTTTGATGTTCGTACATGTGCTCGGGTATTGCCTCTGTCTCCCGGTACCAAAATCGCATCTCCCGACGGATTCGCGCGAGTGAACATTCTTCAAGTTCGGCCTCCCCCTGTGCCCTCGAATCAAAAAAGCGATGCCACAAATAGCCCAATAATAGAGATAGCTCGCCTGGATATAAGTCCTCCTGGTGCTTTATCACAAAAGACAATAACTTCTCTATATGGAATTCGTGCAATCGATGATACTGTCGTAAGCAGACGTAGAGTTCTTTAAATAAGGCCAAACTCCCCCCTAATCCTCGTACACGACCAAATAACAGCGCCTCACTAAACGTCAAATGACGTGGGGCATTAATCGTAAAGTGAGCCATCCTGCGAGTGAGCGGAAAGGGAAGGTCCGGGGCTCGCCGCAGGTTTTTCCCTGAAATGATCCAAAATGCCCAATTTGCTGTCTGAGCTGTTGCCAAAACATTCTTCAAGCCATAGAGTACGAAAAGTGGCGCATACTGGAAGAATTCATCTAGCGAAACGCTTCTAAAGCATCCAAGATTGCGCTTTACTTCAGCTCCAAAGAGTTTGCGATGCAGCCAAGGAAATTCTCGGCTCGCCCAAAAATTCATTAAGGGATCGAGTCTGGATCGTATCAATATGTAATGGCGACGTGCTGGCCGAAAACCAAGCCGGTGTTGAAGCGTAGCAAAGTGTGAACTGGCAATAAAAGCATCCATTAAGCGCTCTAGTAATAGGGCGGTACCAAAAGATTGCTTTACATCTTTGTTTAAGCATCTATTAGGGAGGATGTTTCCGCTCCGACGACGGGCTATGTCACTAGGGACTTTTGGCATTTCATGCAATCGATGAAGATCTCTCAGGAGGCGACTCCAAATAGGATCAGGTAATTCGCACGTCCAGACATTTCGATACCAATAAAATTCGGCCGCTTGACTTTTAGCTTTCAAAACAATTATTTAAACAAGTGGTAATCTGAATACTAGAAATCGACCTAGTGTCAGTATACTCCTCTTCAACAAAAGCGTATTATACGTTCTAGTATATTCTAAATTTGAGCTTTTCTTTCGCCGCCCATTTTCGGATCACTGTCATGTGCTCTGATTTTGGACGGGAATTGTGCTTCCCAAGGGCCTGCTCAATATATCCCTCGGTGCCTACTTCAATCGTTACAATTGACTTTTCTTCTTCCTCTCCGACATTTACTCTGAGCGACCAAATAGAACAGCGGCCTTCCATGCAATCTTCCACGTAAGTAGCCACACAATGGCGAAGTCTTTTACCCTCCGTGCACAAGTCGTCATAGCTTGTCAATTCAACAATATGATACCTCTTCTTTCCTTCTAGACTTTCATACTCATTGAGCGCTGATCTTCTCCAAAATTTGCCCTGGAACCTCGGCTGGTAATTGGGGTCCGATTCTACCGTGGTATACCACTCACCCATCTCGCGCTGTAACCTTGGCAAGCTGTAGCTGCCCAATTGAAAGGCGTCATTCTGCCTGTTTTCGAAATAACGATGATGCAAATAGCCAAGTAGTACCGGCAATTCTCTCAGGTCTAGATTCTTTTGATGTCGAGCTAGAAATGGCAAGAGTTCTGCTTTGAAATGATCATTAAACAAATAGAATTGATCAAAGCAAGAACGCAGTCGATCATGTAATTTATCAGATCCCCCTAGGCCTCGCACACGTCCATAAAAGAGCGCTTCCTCAAAAGACAAGTAGTAGGGAGCCTGAATCGTCCAATGCGCCATCATTCTAGTGACAGGGAAAGGCAGACCAGCACACTGCCGCAGGTTCTTCCCCGTAATAATGCTCCATGTCCATCTTGCAGTTTTTGTGTGCATTAGCACATTTGACAGTCGATACAAAACGAAAAGCGGCGCATAATTGAAGAAGTCACGCAGCGGAATATCCTTAAATAGAATAAAGTGACGCTTGAGCTCTCCGTGGAAGAGCGCCCGATGCATCCGAGGAAACTGTCGATTGGTCCAAAACGCCATGAGTGGGACACAGACCGCTACCCCCAGTTTTCTAAGCCCTTCCTCACGTTTCAAGCCAAACCGTGTGCAGACTGTTGAAAAATGTGGGCTCGCCAAAAAGGCAGTTAGCAGTTTAGTCAATAATTTCAGCGTAAGCGGAGATAGCAATACATCTGCACGTAACCAACGTCGCTTATACAATCGGGCAATAGCCTGAGCATCTATATCTTCTACTTTAGGTCGGCATTCCAATGACTCTAGTTCTCGTCGAATTCTCTTCCACCTTTTGTTGGAAAGATCGATAGCCCAAATACGACGAAAAGGAAGTAATTCATCTTGTGCAGGTATGGTATTTTGGATGGCCGTTTCCACTTTTATTGGTTTTCTTCTTTGGTTTCCAGGTGGTGTTCAGAAAATCACCTTGGGGTATATCAGTTAGAGCGCTGTCTCGTTGAGACAATTGCATCAACCGAGTTGATTTTAGATTGGTTCCTTACTAAGCTTATTTTTGTAGGGGCGATTACGCCAGCAGCTATCAAATAGAAAGGAGATCAGCAAAACCAATCTCAGCCACAAACCAGACAAATTTACTCACCGTCATGCCCTTTAGCTGAAAATTTATGCTTAGGTTGGTTCTATAATGAAACCTGTACCATACAATAGATTAACCAACTGCTATGTCGAATTACAATTACAACTACAACATTGACGCGAAGAAAAACATGACCTACGACGCCATCGTCATAGGTTCTGGGATGAGCGGCGGCTGGGCAGCCAAGGAGCTCTGCGAGGCCGGGCTAAAGACCCTGGTACTGGAACGAGGAAGAATCGTTCAACATTTAAAAGACTATCCCAACATCGATAAGGAAAGTTGGGATTGGGAACTCCGAGGTGGTATTACGCCTGCCGAGAAAAAGAAACATTACAAAGCCATTCGCACCAATTGGATAGGGGAAGGAAACAAAGACTTGTATGCCAATGATGAAGAAAACCCCTACACGGAAATCAAGCCCTTCATGTGGCTTCGTGCTCATCAAATGGGTGGACGCTCCCAACTATGGGGAAGGCAAACTTACCGTTGGAGTGATCTTGATTTTGAAGCTAATGCTAAAGAAGGTATTGCTATTGATTGGCCCATCAGATACAAGGACATTGAACCTTGGTACTCCTACGTGGAAAAGTACATTGGGATTAGTGGACAAGCCTTGGGCCTTCCGCAACTGCCCGACAGTCATTTCCTTCCTCCCATGGAATTGAACTGTGTAGAAAAGGATGTCAAAGCTCGTATAGAGAAGAACTTTCCAGGTCGAAATATGACTATCGGTCGGGTAGCACATTTAACGGTTCCGCACAACGGACGAGGACAGTGCCAGTCTCGAAACAAATGCGGTATGGGCTGTCCGTTCAGCGCCTTTTTCTCCAGTACCTCCGTAACCTTACCTGCTGCCAACGCCACGGGAAATATGACTATTCGTCCTTGGTCCATCGCACAGTCCATCATCTATGATGAGCATAAAGGGAAGGCTACAGGGGTTAAGGTAATTGATGCGGAATCAGGCGAGATGGTGGAATATTATGCAAAGATCATCTTCTGCAATGCCTCAACTTTAAGTAGTACGCGAATCCTTTTAAATTCCACTTCCAATCGCTTCCCCAATGGTATGGGTAACGATAGTGGAGAATTGGGGCACAACTTGATGGATCATACTTATCGCGTAGGTGCCATGGGTGTGTTTGAGGGCCATGAAGACAAGTATTACAAAGGCCGACGGCCTAACGGCATTTATATTCCACGTTACTGGAACATCAGTGAGGAAACTAAATCGGATAAGTTCTTGAGAGGGTTTGGCTACCAAGGCGGGGCTTACCGCTCGGGATGGGGCCGAGGTGGAAACATGGATGATTTTGGCGCGGATTTCAAAAAGTCCTTACTCAATGATCCCGGGCCATGGCATTTCTTTATTACCGGATTCGCAGAATGCTTGCCCTACCATGAAAATCAGGTAACACTGGATACCAATAGCCTCGACAAATGGGGCCAGCCTACCCTAGCCATAGATTGTGAGTGGAAAGAGAATGAGTTGGCACTAAATAAGCAGATTCAGGAAGACGCGGTCGAAATGCTGGAGAAATCAGGACTAAAAGACATCATTGGTTTTGACAATAAGCACGAGCCAGGTTTTGGAATCCATGAAATGGGTACAGCACGTATGGGCAAAGATCCTAAGACCTCGGTGCTAAATGCCCATAACCAGGTCCATGGATGCGAAAATGTCTTTGTTACAGATGGAGCCTGCATGACCTCCAACTCCTGTGTCAACCCCTCGCTGACCTACATGGCGCTCACTGCACGCGCCGCCAATCACGCCATTTCTGAACTCAAAAAGCAAAATCTCTAGCATTATGAATAGAAGAGATGCTCTAAAAAATACAGCCCTCCTTGGAGGATCAGTCGCTTTGTCCTCCTCTCTAATAGGCCTCTTACAATCTTGTCAATCTCAGGCAAGATTGGACTGGGAACCGCAATTTTTATCCACGGATCAGGCTCGCTTGGTTAGTGCTTTGGTAGATACTATCCTCCCTAGCACGGATACGCCTGGTGCTTTGGATGTGAATGTCGATGTCTTCCTGGACCTTGTCTATCACAAAATGTACGACGAGGAAGGGCAGCAGCAAGTAGCTGCTGAAATGGAGGCATTTGATAGAGATTGCAAGAATAAGTTTGGCAAAGCCTTTGCCGATTTGGATGCTGAGCAAAAGGTGGCAGTTTTGAAAGAAGCCGAAGCTAATTCGCCAAAGAGCGGGCGGGGAGTTTGGGGCATGGCTGTAGAGAAAACGGAGCCCGTTGGCTTTTACCGATCCCTGAAATCAATGGCCGTTTGGGCTTATTGTTCTAGCGAGGAAATTGGGAAGAATGTCTTGAATTACGATCCGATTCCTGGGCCATATCAAGGCTGTGTTCCGCTTTCCGAAGTTGGGAAGGTGTATAGCTTGTAGCCTACGGTGCTAGCCTCCCACCGGGTGAGTAACTCACCCGGTGAGGGGCTACAAAACCAATGTGGTGCAAATATGAACAATAGTGGTACTGCATAGCTGGAGCATGTTGGAACTTTAGCCCTTCAACAAAACAAAAACCGACATGCTCCAACGATGGATCTATGCCCTTCTACTATTAGCTGCTTTAAGTCCCTTACAAGCACAACAACACTGGGGATATCAGAAAAGTCCACGAAAGAAAATTAGTCTTAATGCTAGCTGGAAATTTCATCTGGGCGACCCGGATGCAAAATTCTATACGAGAAATCTAGATGATCAGGATTGGCCACAGGTACAGTTGCCTCATACCTTAGCGCTCACCTCTTTGAACTTAAATGATTTTGAGGATGATAAAACGCAAGCTAGCTTCCAACGAGAAGTAGGTTGGTACCGGCGATCTATTACCCTTGAAAAAAGTCAGCGAAAGGTCTTCCTCGAATTCGAAGGAGCGCATCAGGTGACGGATCTTTGGGTCAATGGTAAGCACGTTGGCCAACATGCCGTTGGGGGATATACACCCTTTCATTTTGACATCACCAACTTTGTAGAAAAGGGAAAAGAGAACCAGATCACCTTATTGGTCGATAACAGGAGAAGAGAAGATGTACCGCCAGATCCAGGCCCTTTCGATTATATAAAATTCAGTGGCTTATATCGAGACGTATATCTGGTGGAAACGAACCCGGTCCGAATTACTTTCAATTGGGAAGCGCTAGATGCAGGAACTACCCTCACCACGCCCTCGGTAGATCCCATCAATGGCAATGCGACGATTGACATCAAAACGGTAGTGGAGAATGAAACGAAGGTAAACCAGGAAATTACCATCATCAATCGAATCGTAGATGCCGATGGCTATGTCATTTTGAAGTTGTCCCAGACCCAAGCTTTGGCCCCAGGGCAGCACGGTATCTTTCGACAGATTGGAGGCATTGAAAAAGACGCACGACTTTGGTCCATTGAAGATCCTTACCTATATCGCGTCAATACCCTCATTTATCAAGGAGAACAGGTGCTGGATGGGATCGAGCAAAATCTGGGTATCCGAAAATTTGAACAGCACCCCAGAGAAGGCTTTCTCCTAAATGGCAAACCCATCAAGATCATTGGTGCCAACCGACACCAGCATTTTCCCTATATCGGTGATGCCTTGCCCAATAGTCTCCACTACAAGGACATGCTACAATTCAAAGCCTTGGGTTTTAACGTGGTGCGAACAGCGCATTATCCGCAGGACAATGCCTTGATTGAGGCTTGCGATAAGCTGGGTATCTTGGTGTATGAGGAAGCTCCGACCTGGATCAACATTGGGGGAGAAGCATGGTTTGACAATTTAGAAAGGGCTACCCGCACCATGATTCGCAATCACCGGAATCATCCTTCGGTAGTGATCTGGGGGGCAGGTATTAATCATAGAGGATACGTACCTAGAATGCATTATGCCGTCAAGCAAGAAGACCCTACTCGCCTTACCGCCTCACAAAGCAGCCGTTGGACGGGCTGGCAGACTTCGGGACTGACTGATATATATGGGCAAATGATCTACGGACCCGTAGAATGGTATCGCCATGAACCTATGCTTGCCATGGAAGGTCGGGAGGGTATTGAGCAATTGGCACGCTACAAAATGGATCCTCTACTCACCGGTATTATAGCTTGGACAGCCCATGATTACTACACCTTCCACCCTGGTTCTTGGCCGGAGAAAGTACGACCAGGAGGGATCATGAGTATATTCCGGCATACGTACGGTGAGACTCCCTGGTATCCCATCGAGCTTAAAGAAGAGCCAAAGGTGCTCATTGCCAAAGCCTGGGAGGAAGGCACAGATGAAGTGGTGGTTTATGCCAATACAGAAGAAGTAGAGTTATTGCTCAATGGAAAATCGATAGCACGCCAACGAGCGGACTATAGTGGCATGATGTCTGCGCTTGATCATCCCCCCTTTCGCTTCCGCATTACCGATAACCAACATGGAAAACTTGAAGCCAAAGGTTGGACTGGCGGCCAGGTATTAGCATCGGATATTACCTATACACCAGGGCGAGCTAGCGACATTCGGCTTGTGGTAGACACCTCCGGGCGTTCCTTTACCGCAGACGGAGCTGACATTGTCGTAGCCTACGCTTACGTAGTAGATCAGAATGGGACCATACTCAAAGACGCTGAAGCTAACATTTCCTTTTCCGTGGAGGGGCCAGCAACGATCGTGGGAGATGGAACAAAGATCAGGGCCAACCCTAAGGCTTTAGAGAAGGGCCAGGGGATGGCTCCGGTCCTAATCCGAGCTGGCTTGGAGGCAGGCCGCATTACCCTCACCGCTAGTTCCTCCGGCTTGAGCTCCGATCAAGCAAGCTGGGACAGTAGTCCGTACGATTCAGATGTGATGGCTTCCCTCACTAAGTCCTTTACTGATGTCGAAACGATAGCAATAGACTTGGGTTCTTCCAAGCAATTACTGCAATATGGCTGGACACCTTGGAACGGGACAGATGGCACAAAGAGTCAATTGGAACTAGATGATTGGGGAGAAGTTAAAATCGTTCTAGAAAGTACCTCCTCCGATGGTGGCATGCGTTGGCTAGGAGAAATGAATGTGATGGGTTACCATGGTTATGCCATCGGAGAAGGGCTCTTGGAGATTGGCGAAAAGGGCTTAACCATCGAACTCCACGACCTTCCAGCAGGCACCTATGAAGTGACCTCTTACCATCACGCCCCCCGATCAAATACGGATAGCATGGACCCCAACCGAGAACGCCTAAAAACACTCAACCTAACTCAAATACCCTATGCCAAGGTCCTACAATTGAAGCTTTCGAGCGTCAGTCGTACGGTCAGTAAAAAGCTACAGATTACGGAAGGAAAGATGTTGCCAGCCAGTGGCGCCGCACATTGCTCTTTCACCTTTGAGTCCAATGGAAAAGATCCAGTCTTGGTGCGTATTGAAGATGCGGCGGGCCAGCGAAGCATTTGGTTGAATGCCCTGGTCATTAAGCGATTCCATTAATAAACTAGTTAATTGACCACCCCACCTCACCCGGTGAGTATTCACCGGGTGAGGTGGGCATCAAGCCCTCGGCCTAAATCTCCACTTGCTCTCTTTTCTTTTTCTGTTTCAGGTATTCACTCGGTACGACCCCAAACTGATTCTTAAAACATTTGGAGAAATAAGAGGCCGTATTGAAGCCCGTCATAAACATGATTTCCTTGATCGTATAATCACTCTTTTCTAACAATTGAATGGCGCGCTTGAGGCGAATAGTACGTATAAATTCACTGGAGGATTGACCGGTTAAGGCCTTTAATTTCAAATACAGTTTGCTACGACTTAGATACATTTCCTTTACCAAAGCCTCTACATTGAACTCGGAATCAGACATGTGATCTTCAATGATAGATACGGCGCGTTTAAGGAATTCTTCATCCGCCGTAGTGACGGTAATTTCTTCTGGCTGTAAAAGCACCTCCTGGCGAAAACGTTGTTTGAGTCGTTCTCGCTGTCGGTAGATGTTCATTAACTGCGCACGCAAGATATCCAACTTAAAGGGTTTGACGACATAGGCATCTGCGCCAGTTCTCAAGCCCTCCAACTCATCTTCATCTGCCGACTTCGCCGTGAGCAAAACAATCGGAATATGGCTGGTCAGTGGATTAGTCTTCAAACGTTTACATAATTCAATCCCATCCGTATTTGGCATCATCACATCGCTGACAATGATATCGGGGAGGGAGGACAAGGCTACCTCGTGCCCTTGCGCTCCATCTTCCGCTTCAATAATCCTGAAGTCGTTTTGGAATCCCTCTTTTATAAAACTTCGGATATCAGCATTGTCATCTACGAAAAGTAACAGAGGCAGTTCCTTTTCCTGCTCCATGGAGTTCATCCCGATACTGGTGGCGCTAAGTTCTGCCACAGGTTCTGCAACGAGATACTCCAAGGGATCTGAATCTGCTTGGAATTGCTCGATCTTTCCTTGTTCGATCTCTGATTTCAAATAGGCACTCTTTTCCATCGGGAGAATCACGGTAAAACAAGAGCCATTACCTTTAACACTCTGCACGCTAATAGCTCCATGATGTAGTTCAACCAAGCTCTTGGTATAGGCCAAACCAATACCAGCTCCATCCTTATTCATCTTCTTATTTTCCCCCTTGTGGAAACGCTCAAAGATTTTCTTGAGCTGGCTCCTTGAAATCCCTATTCCGTCGTCCTGTACCTGTATCTCTACAAAAGGCTCTTTACCTGATTTATTCTGTAAATACTTTTCTTTCACTTCTACTCTAACCGCTCCGCCGGCAGGTGTGAACTTGAAGGCATTGGACAAGAGATTATACATGATTTTTTCGATCAAATCGGGATCAAAGAAGGTGTAAATATCAGTTTCTGATTGTCCCATATCAAAGTCAATGGACTTCTTGTTGGCCAGGAACTGAAAAGGTTGAGTTACATTTTCGATAAAGGATCTGATGTCTCCCCGACGAACGCGCAAATTGAGGCTTCCTTGATCGAGTTTTCGGAAATCCAGTAACTGATTAACCAGCCGCAGCAAGTACTTAGCATTCTTGTACATGTAGTGATACTGCTGCTGTAGATTATCGGAGCTCAAGGTTTTCCCCTTTTCTAGAATGAACTCCAGCGGGGAAATGACAAGTGTCAATGGTGTACGAAGCTCATGTGAGATGTTCGTGAAAAAGCGGAGTTTCATTTGATTCAGCTCCTCTAGTTTTTCTCGCTCCATATGTTCCAGGGTCAAGCGATGCTTCTCCTGCACATCAATGATGGTGTAACGACGGAAAAGCCACAAGGCGCCGACGAATATTGCGGCATACAATATATAAGCCGGCCAAGCCAACCAAAATGGAGGTTTTATCCTGATTTGTAGACGGGCAGGTTCCGGTTCCCAAACGCGGTCAGCATTAGAAGCCTTTACCAACAGGGTATAGTTTCCGTGTCGCAGATTGGTAAAGGTAGCGTACCGCTTTTCTGCCCCCACTTCAATCCAATCGTCGTGATATCCTTCCAATTTAAAGGCATACTCATTCTTTTTGGGATCCGCAAAATGCAGTGCGGCAAACTCAATGGAAAAATCATTCTGTCGATAGGCTAATTCTAGTTTTTCACTCTCCGTGATGGATTGCTCCAGAATGATTTCACCATTCACCGCTTCATTCGGTACCACCTCATGGTTATGAACCAATAAGCGCGTAAACACCACCTTTGGTTGATGGGTATTCTCCTGAATACTCTGAGGTAGAAAAGCGTTGAATCCATTCACCCCCCCAAAAAGCAAGCTTCCGTCCGATCTCTTAGCCTTAGCTGCTTCAAAGAACTCAGCCGATTGAAGGCCATCGGTAATGGAATAGTTTTGAAAAGTCTCGGTCTCTGGGTCAAAGCGCGAAAGGCCTCCATTTCCAGATAGCCACAGTTGTCCGACTTCATCCTCCAATATTCCCTTGATGGTATTGCTGGGTAGCCCATCTTTTTCCCAATACCGCTTGAAATAGGCACCTCTCCCGTCCTCTTCATACACCAACTGGTTCAATCCTCCACCAAAGGTGCCGATCCACAAATAACCAGCGGAGCTTTCAAATATATCTAGTACATAATTGTGACTAAGGCTACGGGAGTCTTCTTCGCTGTTCTGATAGAGCGTAATTTTTGGGTCTTCTTTACTGGTCTCTCCTGCTTCTATCTTATGAAGTCCCTTTGCCGTACCTATCCATATGTTTCCATTCGCATCTTCAAAAACTCTTCTGACAATATCGTTGGCTAAATCCCCTGTTTGCTTGGTAAACCATTCTCTCGTATATCCGCCTCCTTCTTTTGGCAGCCAACGTTCCAAGCCCTTATTATAGGTGCCGATCCAGACGATACCTTGCTGATCTTGCAGGATGGAAAATACGGAGCCAAACATCCCCGCCACTAATTCCGATTCCTCTACTCCATCCGCTGAAATAGAGAGTTTGCGGAGAGTAGGCATATCTTCTGACCCAACCAGAAGATAGCTTTGGCCATTCTCTTCAATCTCTTCTAGTGCAAACACACTGGCAGAACTAGCTATGGAAGCAAATTCAGTGTATGGGCCGGCAGCAGCATCTCCTGGATACCAAAACAGCCCACCTCCCTCTGTGCCTATCCAAAGATTTCCATAACTATCTTCCAGCATAGATCGAATCTCGGTGTATCGGTTGCCCTCACGTCTTAGATTTTGACCAAAATGATAAAAGGGCTTTCGACGAGGGTCAAATTTATTCAATCCCCCTCCGCTTGTTCCGACCCAGATAATTCCGGAGCGATCCTTCTCCAGGGCCTTGATCACGTTCTTATTTAGACTATATGGGTTCTCAGCTACAGGATTAAAAGTCTCAATCAACTCGGGAATGGTACCGCGCTGCCCCAGTTTAAACTCCAATAAGCCAGTATAGGTACCCACCCATACTTGATCTTCCCCCTCCGCGAGAATGGATTGAACATTATTGGTTTCCCCCATGCGCTCAAAAATAGGATGAGCTCCACCACCAGTTTGGTAAAACACACCATATGCCC
>CAJXPD010000211.1 GCA_913057785.1 uncultured Lewinella sp.
TAGAAAAGGGAGACAAAGTACTAGTAAGCACCAACATCAAGATCTAACGAAGGAACCATGACGAGCATCAATCTTTGGTTTTTCCCGATAGCAGTTAGTGCCATTCATGCTCTATTCCTTGCACTTGTGCTATGGACCAAACCACACAATCGGCAACCCAATCGGCTTTTTGCCCTAATGATCTTTGCTCTTTCTTTACATCTTCTGGACTATTCCTTGAGCATCTCAGGGCTAATTCTCGAAGTCCCACACCTAACCTTCACCTCCTACCCACTGCTCTTTGTCATTGCGCCTTTATTCTATCTATACGTTCGGAGCTATTTACAAATGCCTTTGGGTAGTAAATGGAGGCTATTTGGACACTTTGGGATCGCCATCTTGCTACTGCTAAGTATGCTCCCCTTTTATCTACAAAGTGCCAGCTTTAAGTTGCAATTTCTAGAGGCGATCGGTCAAGATGCCTTCAAAAATTTGCCGCCTGAACAATTCGTAATTATGTTCTTGCAGATCGGACAGTTCTTGGTATATACCTATTTATCCTATCAGTGTGTACAAAGGCAAGAAAAAGCCATTGCTCGATTCCGAACAAATGGTAATATTCTTAAAATCCGTTGGCTTAAACGTTCCATACAAGCATTCGGTCTGTTCAGCATTTTTTTCGGCCTAATGAGCATTATACTGGTGATTCAAAACACCTACCGATTAGAAATTGACTACCTAGTCGTGCTACTCCTTTCTATCCTCATCTTTGTGATCGGATATGTAGCCCTATCTCAACCAAAACTTTTCCAAGAGGGGCTCAGGAAGGGCAGAACCCAGACTCAGTTGACCACTTCAAGTGCCCAAAGTCTAGATCAGCGTCTACAAGACTTAATGGAAAAAGAAAAACCTTTCCTAAAGGACGACCTTAAAATCAGCGATCTAGCGCACCTCATTGACCTTCCCGTTCATCACTTGTCAGAGTTTCTTAACAATGAATTGCACACCAACTTCGCGGACTACATCAATGGATATAGAATCCAGACAGCAAAGGCCTTGTTAAGTGACCCAATGCAGCAATCCAACAAAATTCTAGCCATTGCCTTCGACGCTGGATTCAGTAATAAAGCCACCTTCAATAGAGTCTTTAAGCAAAGTACTGGCCAAACCCCTTCCGCCTTCCGGAAAAGTCAGCAAGCCAAGTAAAAAGCTTGCTTTGATTGTACACTTCTCCTTGCTTGTTCTTCGTCTGGCAATTTCCTGATTAAAAGAACAGGTAACAATTTCAAAAATGAGACGCTTTTCTGTTCCAGAGCCCCCATCATTGCACTGCATAGTGTAAATATCAAAATCTAAAACATGATTTCTTATACCACAACGACTGAGATCGAAAAGCCCATAGATCAGGTTTACGCCTTACTTTCTGATGAGACCAAAGTCAATCTTTGGATAAAAGGATTAGTAAAACTGGAAACGATCAATGGCATCCCGGGGCAGGTCGGCTTTCAAGGAAAGTACACCTTTTATGAAAATAATAGAACGGTCATCTTTTATGAAGAGATCACGGCTGTCGAGCCAGGTCGGTCTTTTTCCGCCCAGATGGATAGCGATGGATTAACTATGGAAGGACACACCCTATTAGAAGATTTAGGAGGAAGTACTAGGCTAGGGGTACAGCAGAAAGTCAAAGGAAAGTCTTTGTTCATGAAACTAATGCTACCTTTTCTGAAAGGCATGATGCGCAAAAGGCAGGAGGAGGATTTCATCCGTTTTAAGCAATTAGCAGAAGGCGGACTTGAGGTTCCTCAGACCAAAGCGATTAAAGGCGGAGCTATCCCCTGGGTAGATCAATCTGGTGGGTAAAACAATTAACTTTATCTTGCTAAGCCTGGGTTTTGGGCCCCCAATTGGGCCTCCTAAACCCAGGCTCAACCTGTCTAAAAATAGCTGCTGCTAGCGATTCCCCAGCACTTCCTTAATCCAAAGCACTTCATTCATAAAGAGTCCTGGAGCGATCCGAAAACCAGGCATGGTGAAGGAATGATTAGCATTCTGATAGAAGATCACCGTCAAGGCATCATTTCCAGCCGCTGCCAAGCCAGTTTCTAGAAAGTGTACACTTTTATACGGAGGTACCCGATCATCTTCAACGCCATGTTCGGAGAGTACGGGACAATGAATATTTGGTAGGTAACGCTTGGTCGCATCGTAGATATCATCCCGCCATGGGAAAGGAGGGGCCTGATTGGCAGGCGCCGCAGGGATCATTAAGTCTGGATGTGCAGCACGCATCTTGTTCACGGCCGCTATGTATTCCTGGTCTACCACTTGTCGATGGGCGAGGTCAAAATATTGCTCCCAAAGATGTAATATCTGCACGATCAATTCTTCCGTCACATTTCGCTGTCTCAGGAAAGCTCCAATGGCATACAGTTGCTGATCTTTGCGGGTTTCCATGGGGTGTGCTCGTAAAATAAGGAAGGCGGGTTGCTCTGCCTTAGAAGCTGCCATAGCAGCGATCCTCGCTCCTTGGCTCCCTCCCATTAAGCCGATCTGATCGGCCTTGATCTTCGGGTAGTTTTGCAGGTGAGTATAAAGGTCCAGTACCAGGTCTTGCTTGTCCTCAAAATCTTTAGTTCTAGGATTGCCATTGGTTTGACCGGTGCCATAATTGTCGTACACAAGAGCAGCAATCCCATAACTAGCTAAGATCTCCGCCTCCATATAATTGAGGGAGCGATCTAGGTTGGCTGCCCCGCGAGCGATGAGGACGGCGGGGAACGGCCCCTCGCCCTTTGGAACAAACAGAGAAACTCCAATGGTATCGCCTCTATCTGTAGTGATCAAGTCATCTTCTTTCTGATAAAGTTCCCTTCTTTGAGCTGACATTCGCTGTTCACCCCAGCTCCATTCCACGGTGGCAAAGTCCGATCCCTCTTGATCAGAAAACTGCAAGGTCTCCCCAGTTGCCACCCAAAATCGATGATCTCCAATCCTATACATCCGCCCCACTTCCTGACTCAAGGGGGAATGCAATCGGAGGGTATTAAATCGATCCCATACCTTAAAAACTAAGCCTGCTTCGCCAATATAGTCTCCTAGATAGGGTTGCCACTGCGCCTCTTCTATAGGCAAAACTCGATGCAAATAGAAACTACCTACCAAGCCATTTCTATCCACGACCCCATCCAGGTGATCGCCTTCTCGCTTCATCACCTTAAATATCAATCCACTAATCTTCTGTTTGATCGAAAAACTTGGTAAGTCATCTTTTACGGTAAAGTTATCTAGGGAATAACGTAGGTTGCCGTCACGATATGGGAGCTGTAGAAAGGTCTTCCCGTCCCTAAATTGAACCCGCACAAAGTGAGATTCGCCGGGTAGTTCTATTCTACCGACCCAATCCGATTCCAGAAAATCGGTTTGTCCAATCAGCAAATTACTGGACAGTAGTAGGATAATAACAAGTCGAGTGATCATTTTTAACGTTAAAATACGCCATGAATCGTAAAAATACAATTCAAAACTAAAAACCACGTCATCCACTTGCAAAAATGGCTGAAATGAGAATGGGGCATCCCGCAGACTGCGAGATACCCCATTCCTTGTTTTATCTAGTAAAATCCTAACCTACTAGATCTGCCATAATTCGGTCGATCTTTTCATCTAGACTTTTCTCTTTCGCCTTAAATGAGGCACGATCAGCCAACTCATCATTTACACTGCAATAGAACTTGATCTTTGGTTCTGTACCTGACGGCCTTGCAGAAATGATGCTACCATCTGCTGTAAAGAATTGTAGTACATTGGAAGAAGGTAAATCAATCTTTGTTTTTTCGCCTGAAGCAATATCAGTGGATTCGCTGCTCAAATAATCCTTAACGGTTACCACCTTTCCTCCCCCCAAAGTTTGCGGTGGAGTAGCTCGCAGGGCCTCCATCAGGGCTTTGATTTCCTCGGCTCCACTTTTTCCCTTCTTGGTAATGGCAATCAGCTTTTCTTTATAGATCCCATATTCCAAATACAGATCGATCAATGCATCGTACAAGCTACTACCTTTATCTTTATAATAAGCTGTCATTTCGGCAATCATAGTACAGGAAACTACGGCATCTTTATCTCGTGCATGCTCCCCTACCAAATAGCCATAACTCTCTTCTCCACCTGCGATGAACTGCCGCTGGCCTTCAAACTTGGTCATGATCTCTCCGATGTACTTGAAACCCGTCAAGGTATTAAAGCACTCCACATTTTTGGAGGCTGCAATTTTGTCGATCAGATACGAAGTAACAATCGTTTTGGTGATGTATTCCTTTTCGGTCAACTTACCGGCTTTTTCCCAAGCAGTAAGCATATAGTGGATCAGTAATGTTCCCGTTTGGTTCCCGTTTAGCAACACGAAATCTCCCTGGTCGTTCTTCACCGCTATCCCTACCCTATCCGCATCTGGATCGGTGGCCATCACTAGATCAGCATCAATCTCTTTCGCCTTGTTCAAAGCCAAGGTCAATGCCTCATGTTCCTCTGGATTGGGATATACCACAGTGGGGAAATTCCCATCAGGCTCTGATTGCTCTTCTACTACAGTTACATTATTGAAGCCAAACATCTTCAGCGCAGGTGGCACCAAGACCCCACCAGTCCCGTGAATGGGCGAGAAAACAATCTTTAGATCGGCCTGACGCTGAATCGCATCTTGAGAAACGGACAGCTTTACCAATTCCTTCAGGTACTGTTGATCTATTGCCTCCCCTATCATTTCGATATTGTCTTCATCGCGATCGAATTTAATATCATCCACACTATTGATCTTCTGTACCTCAGCGATCACATTCTTATCATGGGGCGCAACCAATTGACCTCCATCGCGGCCATAGGCTTTATAACCATTGTATTCCTTGGGGTTGTGAGAAGCCGTCAACATCACCCCGCTATGGCAACCCAGAGCGCGAATGGCAAAGGATAATTCCGGGGTAGGTCGGAGCCCTTCAAAGAAATATACCTTGATCCCATTAGCAGAAAAAACGTCTGCTGTGAGGCCGGCAAATAAATCAGAATTATTGCGGCTATCATGCGCTATGGCTACCTTGATCTGCTCATCTGGATAGATCTTCTTTAGGTAGTTGCTCAAGCCTTGGGTGGCCATCCCCAAGGTATATTTGTTAACCCGATTCGATCCCGGGCCCATTATTCCACGGAGTCCCCCGGTGCCAAATTCTAGGTCTTTGTAAAAAGCATCGGTTAAAGCAGTCTCTTCGCCTTGATCCAACATCGCTTGAATGGCTGCTTTAGTTTCTTGATCATAATTACCTTCTAGCCATTGATTGACTTTACTAAGTACAGAGGGTTCTAGATTTTGCATGTAAGCTTTAATTTTTTGTTCTCTGCCAATTTCCGTTTGTAGGAGTCAGCATTTTAATTGGAAGGCCTGCCGATTGCCCGCCATTCCTCCATCTAAAACGTTGCTCACAGAGATTGCCAAAGAAGGAATTTTTTAAGGGAACTGATGTAAACCGATTCATCTGGACAGCAACCTAAAGTCTTAAATCAGTTCAGGGAAAAATCCATTCAAGAATACGAAAACAAAGGTAAAAGGTTATAGAAATTTTAGACAAATTTCTACCCCTCAAAACCAGCTGTTGTATCATAAGTTTGTCAAAGAAATTTTCTTGCTCGAAAAAAGTGTAAGGGGGTTCGCCATTCAAAGAATATTTTCCTAAATTTCAGGTTCTTTAAGGTGAAACTAAGCAGCTGACGAAATCTAAATTTTCAAACTGCTATTGTGTATGATTGACAATATAACAAGCTTGATTGACGACCTTTCGGTAAAATGGGATCTGTGGATTGGACAGTACCGGGCCTTCTTTCCAACCGAGGAAGAGGATCTACAGGCTTGTATGGACTTAATGGAAAAAGCAGGAGGTAAGAATCGTCAAGGGGATGACTATCTTCCCAATTTCAGCTCGCAGATCGCCGCCTGTCAAGATACGAGAAGTGGAGAAATTATTGCAGCGCTGTGTTTAGCCGATGCCCTGCAATTGAGTGAAGACAGTTGTTGGAAAAATACTTACCAACTAGAACTATTCGACGAGGATCAGCTCAGCACCATGGCTGTCTTCGTGGATATGATCATCGAGGAGGAATACCAAAAAACGCCAGCTGCAGCAGTACTGATCAGTCACTGCTTTATTGAAATTCTCAAGGCGGGAGGGCAAGCCATCCTGTTGTCTTGCGAAGCGGAGCGATTCCCGATTTTCAAACGCCTTGGTTTACGGCCAATTGGACTACAACAAAAGAGCAATAATGGCATTCATATTCCGATGATCTGTTTCCCAGATGAGGACTATTTTGCCACCATACATTCTCCTGTAATTTCCTTGCTACGAGGTCTAGATTTCATGACCTATAAGGGCTTTCAGGACTGGTATCAAGACCTTGTAGACCACAATCAGGATCTTCGGATTGGTTCCACTTACTTCCCGGATAGCGAAGAACAATTTACTGGACACAAGAGCATCACTGAAGGCTTAAGTCCTGCTGGAAAGAAAGCATTCCTAAAGAACGCAATTGTAATTACCTACAATGAGGAGGAGGTTCTGTTGATGGAGAATGATGGAGGCAAGACCTTCGGCTTTGTTCGACAGGGGCTGCTTAAGGTGATGATCAATGGAAAAACGATCGTATTGCTCGGGGAAGGAGACATTTTTGGAGAGATCGCCTTCATCCTGGAAAGCAACCGCTCTGCGCAAGTCGTAGCTGCCAGCCCCAACACAGAAGTTGTACAGTTCAGTGAATCTGCTGTCAATAATCTGGAATCAGAGGCCGACCGCACCGCCATTTGGCGAAACCTAGCCCGGGTGATGGCTCAGAAGCTCATCCTCACCAATAAGTTGTTGGACTAGGTTTTCTGAACTGCGACCATAATCAACTTTTCCCTTTACGATTTCCTCTTCGAAATTATCCCTTAGCGCATACGCTTACTGGAGCAGTTGCTGTAAATCTACCTTGCTATCCTTGCTCAGCAACATCAGGAATGACATCAAATCTCTTAACTCAGATTTTGACAGCACATCCCGCATAGTGATCATCGCAGAAGGCAAATACTGTTTATTTTTGATAGATGTAGCTGCTATCTGCTGCGGGTCGCCCTCTCCTACCTTTACGGTCAACACCTGATCGTTTTCTTCAATTAAGGTGCCGATTACCTCTTGCCCATCTTCTAGGGTCAGACTCACCGTGCCATACCCAGGGGCAAGGCGTGCATTCGGGTCTACTAAGGATTCCAATAGTTGTTCACGCGTTAATTCATCCGCAATATAGGTCAAATCTGGGCCCACTTCTCCGCCATAGCCTTTCACAGCATGACAGCGAATACATTGTGCCGAGTTATCCATAAAAAAGAGTCGCCCTCCTTTACGCATATTCCCGCCAGCCAGCGATTCCTGATACTCAGCCAAAACGTCTCCTTCAGGTTTTGAGGCCTCGTATGCCGCTTTCTTAGCAGTCAGCTCCTCGGACTTCATTTCATCGACCACCTGTAATAAGTCAAGAGACAATTCTGGGGCCAGGTCTCCAGCCATCAATTGATCCAGCAGTGTATTGACTAAGGTTTCACCTGCAGCACCTTGTAGTACCGCCAAACTATTGATCGCCTTCTGCTTCTCCGCCAAAGATGCATTTTCTAGCACCTTGCTTAGCATGCTAACTACATCCTCCGCGGGTAATTTAACCTCGCCGATGAGTTGTTGAGAGACTTTTCTCAATTCCACATCAGCATCCTCCAAGGCTAACTCTAAGGCTGTTTTTAGATCTGCTGTCTCCAGCTTCGCTAGTGATCGTAAGGCAGCCTGTCTTACTAGACTGGGTTGATTTCGGTTTTGAAACATCTGGAACAGAACTGGGGCCAAGGTCTTTTGCTGAAGACGTCCCACGGCTGTGGCAGTAGCTGCCCTAAGTTCTGCTGCTGAGCCCGATAGCAAGCCTGTAAAGCTGCCAGCCATGGCCAACTGAGCCTCATTGAGTTTGTGCTGGCCCGAGGGTTCTCGGTATCGGTTGTCTACTCGATCCAAAAGCGGTGGCGTAGGCCAGTATCCTAATGCCCATAAGGCATCCTTTCTCATCTCTTGCTCAGCTTCCTTATTATTAATGAAAGCAGCTAAACGCGCTGCACTTTCCTTGTCACCCAAGCGGAGATTGGCATTAATCGCACGCCGCAGAAAGGCTTCCTCCTGAATATCTACACGCGCCAAGGCCCCAGCTAGATCTGGGAGTGCCTCGGGAATCGAGAAATCGTCGTGGATGGCGCGAGCCGCTTCTACAAGGACTAAGGGGTCCGAATCCTGCAAAAAGCGAGCTACTAAAGAAGAGCCTTGTTCTCGGAGTGCTACCACTGCTCCAATTCTCACTGCTGGGGAGGCGTGCTCGCTGAGCTTAGCCAAGTCCTCTGCCTCGGCTAACCTAGACAACGCAAACATCATGGCATGGCGAAGATGTGGATCTTCCTCTTTTATTTCTTCAAGAATATCAACTATGGGCTGGAATGCTGTCTTAGATTTAATTTTACCTAGCGCTTCAGCAGCAAAAAACTGCACTCGAGGCTCTTCATCAGATAGCAATTGCAATAGATCAGACTCCGCAGCCTGAAATTTAGCATCGCCGAGCACCTTGGCTGCCTGAGCACGTACCTCTGCCGCCTGGTCCTGGAGAAGCGGCTGAATCAAAGCCCCCTCCTCTGACTTGACACGCGCCAGCTGCCCTAAGCCCCAGATTGCATGAAAACGTGCAAACTCGGTTGTACCTTTTGCCGCTACAGTCGCCAAACTTGAGCTTTCTCCTCGTTTCACCAACTCAAACTGTGCCATCTGTCGTACGCGCATATCGGCATTGGCCAACAATTCCTGCAACTCCTCTTTCGGACGATCCTTGGCGCCTTGCTTGAGAATAGATTGAGTAGATGCTCGATCTGGATTTACAATCTCCTTCTTTACGTCAAGTTTCCATATTCTACCTTGCGGTTTCTTGGCATAACCATCCAGCCAATCGTTGACATACAGCGCTCCATCAGGGCCAAAGCTCAAACCTGTTGGAACCACTCCAGATAAAACATCGACGGTACGTCCGAGATCAAAGGAAGCTCCTCTTGGCTCCAGGCGGAAGGCTTGCACCATTGATTTTGCCGAAGAGGCCTTGAAAAATGAACTAAAAAAGTAACCATTCCAATCCTTATTCATAGCGGTGCCTGGGTTGTAGGCAAGGCCGGCCGGCCCATCGGGAGCCAAGGCGATAGGTGGAAGTAGGTATGCTGCTTGTCCTGGAAAATGAGGAATATGTAAGTTCTCATCCATCCAGATCTTATAGCCTTCATTTTCTTTTTTATACTTCCCGTATTGCCAATTGATCCGCCATCCAGAGTCAGATCCTTCGATGATGTGAACAAAGCGTTCATGCTCTCCGGCATGATCCCCGTCATTATCCACACTAATCAAATTACCATATGCGTCGAAGGCAAGCTCTTGGGGATTGCGCAATCCGTGGGCGTATACTTCAAAGTCACTTCCGTCTGGATTGCAGCGCATTACTGCTCCTTGGTTAGGATACTTCCATCGCTTTCCATTGTCATCCAGCACATTAACTCCTATATCCCCGATAGACCAGTAGATTTTCCCATCCGGTCCGATCACCAGCCCAGACATATCATGCCCGGCGTAGGCGATGTGGATACCGTATCCATGACTGATTACTTCCTTTTCATCAATATCACCATCCCCATCTGTATCCTTCATACGAAAGACATCTGGAGCACAGGTAACAAAAACTTCCCCATCATGGTACAATGCACCTGCTGCCACGCCGGCTAGCATATCATTGAAGCCATCCGCATAAAGATTGGATGCATCGGCACGACCATCACCATCCTCATCCCAGATGCGTCGCACAAATTCTGTTTGAACCATTAGATCCCGATAATCGTGTATGCTATCCCCGTTGAAATCCTCTTGCCAGGTGTTTTCAGCACTTTTGCTCGTCGCTAACTTCTCTAAATGAAAAGCTCTGGTGTCTTCTATAGATTGCAAAGCAAGATCTTCGAGCATCCAGTCTCGATGTTGCCGAATGTCAAGATCAGAACTTTTTCTTCGAGCAGTCTCAGCCACGTATGCCACTCCATTTTGATCAAAGGTAAGCGCCACTGCATTGGACAAAAGTGGGCCAGGTGCCCAAAGCTTCAACTCTAACCCTTCCGCCAATTCTACAGCCACCTTTTCTTCATCTGCAAAGTCTTCATTGGTCACTCTTGTCACCTCAGGTATAACATTCACTGGGCTCGACTCACAAGTACTTAGCGTAAATATCAGTGACAATAGAAACAGACACGGGATAATTCTCTTACGATTCATTTTATCTTTTTTGTTTCTCAGGCAAGTCCGAATAAAGGAGGCCCGTATTTTAGCATAGTAACCTAGTTTCCACTCAGAAGCGTTGCTAAATCACTATTTTATCACAGCTTCATTAGAAGCTGCCTCATTATAAGGAAGGCCTTTAGCCCCCTTTAAAGACAGTATATGGTTGATCCGTCGCAAATGATGATCGACTCCAATTTCTGAACCCGGGATAAAACCGGGTACCGTAATCACTTGTGCAAGCACTCCACCAACACCGCGATGCATGACTCCTCTCGGCAAATAAACTAAGTCGCCCACTTCTAGCTTTGTTGACTGGATGAGTCCATCCACCTCCTCTTCCCCAACACTGGCTGGATCTTCTATTTTGCCTACTTTAGAACTTGTTAAGATCTTCGCTTCGGGTAAGGCCATTTGTACCAAATAGAACTCATCGAAGCCCCCTTCCTTTGGATGGTAATGGGAAAAAGAATCCATGATCCGCACGCGATGGGCATTGATCGCATGATAATTATAAGGGCCTACTTTCCCTAACCAAGTCAGTAAGATTCTTCGATAGGCGTTTGTTTCTGTGGCGCAGCCGCCAGGAACATCGGTAATATTTAGATCCCAATCCGGGCGTACGAAAGCAGGGATATTTTCGGGTGGAGCTTCTGGTACCGTAAAGATCAAGGCGCTAAACAAGCTGTCCGTTGTTATGCCTTGAGCTTCCCCTAACAAGATGATATCCCCCACTGAAAACTTGGAACTATCTTGTCCGTTGATCACAGCCGTTCCGCCACCTTCCTGTATGAATACGACTCTGTTGCCAGGCACTTGGGGCAGCTCCACAGTGTTTTCCACATAACCCAGATCATAACCTGGATTATTCCGAACAAATTCGGTACGTATCTGCTGCAGGGCGGTGGTATCCCCAGCACTCAAACGAGCAATCTTCATATTTTCGATAGGAGGTTCTGAGGGAGGATTGGCGGTGGTTTGGCAGGAAATAAGCCCAAAAACCACATAAAGAAGCATAGATCCCCGAACGATAAGTTTCGCGGTCATCGGTTGATTTTCGTTTTGTGATGGTTAAGACGGTCAGCCATAACAACTGAACCGGCCCTTCCTCAAATTTAGCCTTTTTACTCGGACTTTTTGGCTAACGGGAACCATTTTTCGTCTCCAATAGTTCTTCTGTTGTATCGCTGGTCAAGGGCTTCCATTCGGATACCCTCGGCCAGTTAGTCAAAAGAGGAGGGAGATCATTGTGCTGAACCTGATGAGGGTTTCTGTATGGCCCCATAGTATCGAATAAGCTTCTTATATCGATATGCTGACATCACCTTGATGCTCTTTCACGGTAATCACTCGGTCGGGGGTTCGAATCCTCCTTCTCCCGAAGGGAGAATAGCTCAGTTGGGTAGAGCAAGTGAATGGTTCTGTAGGTTCGACTCCTACCTTCGCTTATGCGCGATGTATGCTTCATGGACTATTATCCATGCCCCATTATCAAGAGCTGAACCCTCTTAAAAAGGTTCTTGAGTTGCAGAAGTGTGACCGGTCCTCCCTTTGGACAATCTGAACGATGCTTTGCAATGGCCAGGATACCGTTCGGTGACGGTCAATAACAGGCAAGCCGCGCTCTTTCACCTTTAATACCATGCATTTCATGCTATTACAAGTTAATGAACGGTTTCCCCTTATTGATCAAAACCCTGCTCAATGCCATTCCGCCTCGCGAAGATGGCCACGCTTTTGTGATTCTACTTATAACAACAATTTTGCAAGCACCTTTGGAGTGCTATCCCAAAATAGATCACAAGTTGCACAAGCCGAATATCCGGAGTTTAGCCCAGGTAATTACTCGTAAAACTTCGGATGTTTTGTGCTGCAAGCAGCAGCCTGACTTAAACCATTAACCAAAATGAGACGTATTAGGATCTTCCCATACCAGATGGGATTAGTTTTTCGAAAAGATCAATTTATTGACGCACTTTCTACTGGAAAGCACTGGATTCGTTGGAATGATCAGCTCATCACCTACGACATGTCCAAGGAGTTTGTACCGCTTTGCGAACTCAATATTCTATTGAAAAACTCCCTTTTGCAGGAAAAACTAGAGCTTATCGAGGTGCAGGATCACCAAATTGCCCTGGTATTCCAGGAAGGAAACTTCCTGAAAGTGCTGGAGCCTGGAAGGCATGCCTTTTGGAAAGGGGTAGTAAACTACCGCTTCCAGATACTAGATAGAGACACCTATGAAGTGTCTGCAAGCCTAAACAAACGACTACTATCTGAAAGTACTCTGCAAGCGTTCCTAATCAAAGTTGCCATTCCGGCACATTCCGTCGGGCTCTTGATGGTCGACGGAGAATTGGTTAGACATTTGCAGGCGGGCGTATACCACTTCTGGCGAAACGAAAAGCAGATTCAAGTACAAACGGTGGATTTACGACAGCAGCAAATGGAAGTTTCTGGACAGGAGATCTTAACCAAGGACAAAGCCAGTCTAAGAATTAACTTCTTCGTGCAGTACCAAGTCGTTGACGCGGAGAAAGCACTCCTAAGGAACAAGGATTTTGAACGTCAGTTCTACCTATTGATCCAGCTAGCTCTGAGGGAATATGTAGGTACATTGAGCTTGGATGAGTTGTTACTGAGAAAAGAAGGCATCGAGTCCTTTGTGTTGGAACACAGCCAGAAGGCCAGCAAAGATCTAGGTGTGAAGGTATTACAGGCAGGATTGAGAGATGTTATCCTGCCAGGGGATGTTCGCGAAATCATGAATCAGGTACTAGTTGCCCAGAAACAAGCTCAGGCCAACATCATCACCAGACGAGAAGAAACGGCCTCAACTAGGAGCCTACTGAACACTGCGAAATTATTGGAAGAAAACGCTATGCTATTGAAACTGAAAGAAATGGAATACGTAGAAAAAATTGCAGAAAAGATCAATAGCATTTCTCTTTCCGGCGGCGCTCAGGTCGTGGAACAACTGAGAGAAATCTTTATAAAGACTGAATAATGAGTGTTTAATCCCCCCCAGCTTCTCGGAATTATCCGAAAAGTTGGGGTTTTTCGTTTGGACTTCTATTTCTCCTTATTGATCTCCGAAAGCTACACCCGTAGCACGTGCTACATGTACCAAATAATGATCCTTGGAAACAAAGTTATATTCAGCAATCGCCTCCTTGATCGGTACGCTAGTAATCTCGTTATTCGTAAAGGAAACCATCTTGCCAAAGTTATTCTCCGCCACCAATTCAAAGGCTTTTACTCCCATGGCAGTTGCTAGGATTCGATCAAAAGCAGCGGGAGTACCTCCACGTTGAATATGCCCCAGAATGGTTGAACGAACCTGGACTTTTGGCATATCCGGATGTTGTTCCAAATCATAGCGCAAAGCATTACACACGCCACCTAGCTTAATGTGTTCATCCTTATTACTGGCAGCCGCTCTTCCTGTTACGGTACCGCCAATAGGCTTGGCCCCTTCAGCAATTACAATATTTACAAAACCTCTTCCTTTTCTAAACCGTCTTTTGATTCGTTTAACGATGAGATCTAGGTCGTACGGAATCTCCGGTAGCAGACAGATCTCTGCTCCACCAGCTACCGCTGTATGCAGGGCAATCCAGCCCGCATCACGCCCCATTACTTCCATAATCATCACGCGATGATGGCTTTCAGCCGTCGTCACTAGTTTATCAAAGCAATCCGTAGCGATTTGCACCGCAGTAGTAAACCCAAAAGTAAGATCAGTTGCTGAGAGATCATTATCGATCGTCTTCGGCACCCCGATTACATTGAGTCCATTTTCATATAGGGCCTGGGAAATGGCTTGGCTGCCATCGCCACCAATATTGACTAAAGCATCAAAGCCTAAATCTTTAATTTTCTGTGCCAATTCCGGAGTACGATTAACGCGCTTGATGGTGCCATCGGGCTGCTCCACCGGATATGATAAAGGGTTGGCCGTATTGCTCGTTTTGAGAATGGTTCCGCCTTTAACATGAATACCCGCTACCCGCTTTTTCGTTAATTTCACAATATCAGGGGGATCCGCATCTAAGCCGTTTAGAGCCTCCATACATCCCCAAACTTCCCATTCCTTCGATTTCTTGGCTGCCTTAAATATGCCCCTGATCACGGCATTTAGTCCCGGACAATCCCCTCCGCCTGTACTAACTAAAATTTTTTTCATCGGTGCTTAACTTGGTCTTAAACAAAAGCATTTATCCAGAAAACACCCGATCCAGAACCATTGCCTTTATGAAGCTAATGCTTAGTTGACGAGGAGTTTTCTACAAATGAAGCAGGTAAGATAGCTTTAAATACCAATGAAAGCAAAGGAAAGCTTGGTGTGGTAACAATTAGTTAATCCCGAAAGCTTGGTACCTACCAACCCCAGGTACCTAATCCCCCTTTAAAAGGTCCTACAATATCCTTGGTAATCCACCCCCCATAAAAATCGCCCTCTTGCGCTACCACTAACTCTCCATCGACATAACAGGCCTCTACACGCGAAGGGTAGAAAGCTAAATAATTCTTGATGGCTTTGAAAGTCGTCGTCGGGTTAGGATAACTCCAGGCGAGCACCTGCTGCCCTTCCCGAGTTTGCCAATACTCCGCCACCCCCTTGAACTCGCAAAAAGAGCGCTGGCCTCCGACCTTTTCCAATTGATTTATTTGGATAGCATCAGGAGGAATGTAATACACTGGAGGATGGCTAGTTTCCAACACTCGGTAAGCTGCATTCGTTTCCGCAAGTATTTTCCCTGAGAAAATCACCTTCAAGTGTCGATTGGTGGATTCTAGTCGCGGAGGACGAGGGTAATCCCAAACACTTTCTTGACCTTTCTTGGGCTTGATTTTTTTTCGCATACAGGAATAACAGAAAAGAGCTGAATTGGTTGTTTTATGTAAAAGTCCTAGCAGAAGGACAGGTCATAGCCCCTTTAATCCCGGCATTTTTTCGTAATTAAGCGGAAAGAAAAAACACCTTGCATGTCAGACCAAACTCTCAAGAAAACACTAGGTCCATTAATGTTGTGGGGCCTAGGCGTTGGATATGTAATTTCCGGGATGTACTTCGGTTGGAACTTAGGCTTAGAAAAAGGAGGAACGTTGGGACTAGCCGTAGCGACCTTTTTCATTATTATCATGTACTTGGCCTTCACCTTTAGCTATACGGAATTAGCCTGTGCCATTCCAAAAGCGGGGGGTGCCTTCGCCTATGCCATGCGCGGGCTCGGTAAAGACCTAGGTTTTCTCGGTGGAATGGCGCAGAACATTGAGTTCATCTTTGCTCCTCCGGCTATTGCCTTTGCCATTGGTGCTTACCTGAATATTTTCATGCCGGCTATTCCCGTTATCTGGATTGCTATTATCGCTTATGTGCTCTTTACAGCCTTAAATATTTATGGTGTGAAAGCGGCGGCTTCTTTTGAGCTGATCATCACTATAGTTGCGGTCATCGAATTGCTCATTTTTGCGGGCTCAGCTCTTCCCTCCTTTGAATATGAAAACTTGACCAGAAATCCACTGCCTAACGGTTGGGGTGGGGCTTTTGCTGCCATCCCTTTTGCTATCTGGTTCTTTTTGGCGATTGAAGGGGTAGCCAATGTAGCAGAGGAAACCATCAACCCACAACGGAACGTGCTGATCGGCTTTGGTAGTGCCATACTCACCTTAGTAGCCCTTTGTATTCTGACTTTTACGGCTTCTGTAGGCGTAGGAGGCTGGGAAGCTATTGTATATCCGGAGCCTGGAGCGGAAGCTTCGGATTCACCGCTTCCATTGGCCTTAAGCGTAGCACTTGGGCAAGGGCATTTGATGTACAAGGCGGTCACCTTTATTGGTCTATTTGGCTTAGTAGCCTCTTTCCACGGCATCATCCTGGCTGCCGGTCGCGCTACCTTCGAATTTGGCCGGGTGGGCTTTGCTCCAAAAGGTCTAGGCCAGGTGCACAAACGCTTTCAAACGCCTTCCAACGCACTGATTATCAACATGCTGATTGGAATTGTAGCCTTGTTTACAGGAAAGACAGGTGAGATTATCACCATTGCCTGTTTTGGGGCACTGAGCTTGTACATTATCTCCATGATTTCTCTTCTAGCGCTACGCCGCAAAGAGCCCGAACTTGAGCGACCCTTTAAGGTCCCCCTCTACCCTATCGCTCCCATCATAGCACTCGTGATCGCGTCAGTCGCACTTTTGGCCATAAGCATTTACAATCCTATGCTGGCCTTGATATATTTTGGTATTTTGCTGCTATCCTATATTGCTTTCAAGATTTTCAATACCGTATCCGTATGACAACCAAGGGAATGCTTAGCCTGGAACAATTACAAGTTCAAGTACAAGAAGAAACCATCGAAACCATCATCGTCGCCTTTACTGACCATTATGGTCGATTAGTAGGAAAGCGTTTTGATGCGGATTTCTTTTTGGAATCTATCGCTAAAGACGGAACACACGGTTGTGACTACCTGCTCACCACGGATATGGAAATGGAACCCATTCCAGGCTACGATTTCGCCAATTGGGAGTTAGGCTATGGAGACTTCCATCTGGTACCAGATCTAAATACTTTGCGGGTGGCTAGCTGGTTGGAAAAAACCGCCCTGATCCTGTGTCAGCTTGAAAATGACAAGACCCTCCAACCCATCGCTGAAGCGCCCCGCTCTATGCTCTTCCAGCAAGTGGATAAAGCAAAAGCTATGGGTTTTTATACGGCAGCAGCTTCCGAACTTGAGTACTATCTGTTTGAAAACAGTTACCGTGGAGCCTTTGAACAGCATTATCATGACTTGCAGCCTGCAGGATGGTACTTGGAAGACTATCATATCATGCAGGGATCCAGAACTGAAAAGTTCACCGCGGCAGCTCGCCGACACCTCAAACATTCAGGAGTGCCAGTAGAGAACTCTAAGGGCGAATGGGGACTAGGCCAGCACGAGCTCAACGTCCGCTATGCGGAAATCACCGAAATGGCTGATCGCCATGTTGTGTATAAGCAGTGTTTAAAAGAATTGGCCGATCAAATGGGCTTATCGGTAACCTTTATGGCTAAATATCATGAAGACCGGGCAGGCTCTAGCTGCCATGTTCATATCAGCTTATGGAAGGATGGGAAAAATGCCTTCGCCGGTGACAAGGCTTTTGGGCCAGTACAAGGATCTGATATCTTCCGTTGGTTCTTAGGTGGCTGGATGGCTCATGTGCCTGATGTTATGCCTTTCTATGCCCCGACGGTAAATGCTTACAAGCGCTATGTAGATGGTTCTTGGGCTCCCACCCGTTTGGCTTGGAGTTATGACAACCGGACAGCTGGTTTTCGAGTCGTGGGCAAAGGGGCTAGTCTACGAATTGAATGCCGTATTCCTGGAGCGGATTGCAACCCTTATCTCGCCTTTGCTGCAGCACTCGCCTCTGGTCTAGCTGGCATTGAGAACAAAATCGAACGAAGCCAAAGACCTGGATCGAGTACCCTATACACTGGGGGAAGCCATTGAGCAGTTTAAGCAAAGTGAGTTTGCTAAAAGAGCTTTTGGTGAGGCGGTCATAAAACACTATACCCACTTCTTCGAAACCGAACAAAAAGCCTATAATTCGGCAGTGACAGATTGGGAGCGAAAACGATATTTTGAGCGGATCTAAGCAAAGCTTGCTGCCCAACATAAGCGCTTCAGCATATTAGTTTCCCTTTTTCCGATAGTCCTGCTAGTCGGGGTATAGCGTATATACCAATCCAAATCCGACGAACTGCCATATAACAGGATGAATTACTTCTTGTCCTTTGATCCAATTATTTGACCATTCACCCTAAAATCCTGTCATCAGGATATTTTTCCCTCCTTCTTTGTATCGACAAACAGGGAATACTGTAACGCAAAAAAGTATGAGAGTCAACCATCTTGATACTTAATGCGCTCACATTTTCCCTTCCAATGTCTAGCAGACTGAACATTAATTTCAGGGTCTCCATACGATCTTAACTTAAGTGAATGCATCTGGCTTCACCTGCCTCTAATTTTGTCCTATAAAAGCCATAGAAAATCATGAAAACTGTACCAATGAAAACATCTATCATTGTCCTGCTAGCCTTAAGTCCTATGATGGGCTGTTCCGCGCCATCTGAAGTTTCCTTACAACTAGAAGCAGATTATGAAGAACTGGCCAGCTTCAGCCCAAAGTTCAAGTACTATGGGATTGACGCCCTTACTTTTGAGAAGCTATTTTGGAAAGGTTTAGCACAGGCTACCAACTACTTCACGGAAGATGTCCTTCAGAATCCCAATGCCAAGAGAGAACTCGCTAGCCCATTCCATCTCCGCTTTCCAATGATCCATGAGGTCCAACGGAAAAGGCTGTCCATTACCCAATTGACAGATGGTATCGCAGCTCTAGAACGGTTCACTGGACCTTGGTATGGCCTATGGGAAAAAATGAAGGTCAAGCACCTTTGGTTGCCTGTTCGGCAAAGCCAGCATCCCTTACAAGGAGATTTTCAGCTACTCGCCTTTCAGTCCGCCTTTACTGGGGATGGTATGGGCTGGAATTTCCTTGTTCGCCACAAGGGAGAGGTTCACATGTTGGGGCATGTCTATCACTATGACTCAGAAGGGGATTTAATCAATCAAACCCCACACTATGCCTATTTGGATCAAGCTGGACAGATTACCTGGATCACGGAAGATCACATATTTTTCGAGACCGTCTGTCACGAAGACCATGATCATGGATTTGCTGGCAAACACTACGTCATTACCGGTGAAAGCTATGACGCATCTACCAATGAACCTCATCTTACCAATCGTTTTCAAGCCATCTACCTGGCAAAGGATCAATTGTTGCCACAATTCCAACATTTCCCACATCGAGCTGGACAAGCAAAATTGGCCTTCAAAGTACTACGCGGGTTGAGGGGAATCCTGGCCGCCGCGGTCCGATAAATCAAAAGCAAATACTCCCGCTTTAAGGCAGCACAATTTTCAGACTAAATGCGTAATTTTGGCCACGCCAAGTTATCCTTGTACTAGGGTGGCCAAGGGCAAGATTTATTTATACAACTTCATATCAATAAGGATTAAAGACCCATCCAATGCGTTTAGAAAATAAAGTAGCACTGATCACCGGTGCCAGCAATGGCATCGGAAAGGCCAGTGCTTTACTATTTGCTCAAGAAGGGGCAAAGGTTATTGTAACTGACATCAATGATCCTGCGGGAGAAGCAACGGTGGCAGAAATCAAAGCAGGCGGCGGACAAGCCGCCTTTTTTCATGCGGATGTCTCCAAGGCTTCCGATTGCGAGGCCATGATCAAATTTGCAGAAGATACCTTTGGAGCATTGCACATCCTGTTCAATAATGCGGGGATCATGCACGGAGAGGACGGAGATGCTACTTCTACCGCTGAAGAAATCTTTGATCTCACCTACGCCATTAATGTCAAAGGGGTGTTCTTTGGCTGCAAGTATGGGATTCCTGCAATCCAAAGAGCGGGCGGCGGGTCTATCATCAATACTGCCTCATTCGTAGCCCATCTAGGAGCCGCTACTCCTCAGTTGGCCTACACGGCCAGCAAAGGGGCTGTGCTCTCCATGAGCCGAGAGCTAGCCGTCATCCATGCTCGAGAAAACATTCGCGTGAATGCTTTATCTCCCGGGCCGCTCCGAACAGAGCTTTTGATGAACTTCTTGAATACGGATGAGAAAAAGCAGCGTAGACTAGTCCATGTACCCATGGGTCGGTTTGGGGAAGCGGCCGAAATGGCAAAAGCGGCTCTATTCTTGGCTTCTGATGACTCCTCTTATATGACGGGTTCGGAGTTTCTGGTGGATGGTGGGATTACGGCGGCTTATGTCACACCTGAGTAATGTTTAATGTTTAATGTTTAATGTTTAATG
>CAJXPD010000212.1 GCA_913057785.1 uncultured Lewinella sp.
GTTGGTCCCTGTCTAGCTAGCCAGATAGATTTTCGACCAACAATACACCCTGCCTAATTTTTATACCGCCCAACCACGGGGCGCCCAGGAAAAACATCTTGCACCGTTTCGCCATTTCTCACCACAAATCGCCCATTGACGAGCACATGGGAGATGCCTTCAGAAAACTGGAGCCCCTTAAAATCAGCTTTGTCGATGACAGTAGCTGGATCGAAGACGGTAATATCCGCATCGGCACCGACTTGCAAACGCCCTTTCAAACGCATGGCAGGAGCAATGCCTTCCAAACGCTGAGCAGGCATGAGCGTCATTTTGCGAATAGCTTCGGCGAGCGTAATCACTTGCTCCTCTCGTACGTACTTACCAAGGACACGGGAGAAGGTGCCAGCAGTTCTGGGGTGGGCCTTAGGGGCATAAGGCATGCCATCAGAGCCAATTGATGTGACGGGAGAAGCAATCCCTTTTTTTATCCATTCTGGTTTCATCATGTGAATGATCACCACGCCACCTTTTTTTCGATATTCCTTGAAAGTTGTTTCTGTTAGTCGTTCTCCGGTGGATTCCCATTGGAGATCTTCGTACGTGATGCCCAGCTTCTTTTGCCAGCCTTCATCAAAAATGGAGGATTGCAGATAGGTGGAGGCCGCCGTGTAAGGATATACCTCTGTGGTAATGTCCAGCCCTCGTTTCTGTGCAGCAGCTACCATGTCTAAAGTGACTTGTATTTCCGCTAACGAAAGGCTATTGGCGTGAACGATATGCAGAGGAGCCCCACTAGCACTGGCATTGGCAATCGCCTCCTGAATACCGGGCAAGCCGAATCCTCGGGTATGTGAAAATACGGGAGCTTGGAAGGCTGCGGCAAACTCATACACACGGAAAATCTCGCCATGTGTAGAACCAGGATAGTAACCAACAGGAACGCCCACTCCAAGGGCTCCAGCCTCGAGCTCTTTCTTCAAGAGTCCTTTCATTCGGTCAATGTCATCGTTGGATAAGGATTGGTAGGCGGCACGCCTCATATTTACCATGAGCTTGGCCAATTTAGGACTCCCGTAGCCGTCTTGCGCCACTATTTTTTCGGCTTCTTGGAAGTAATGTTGATAGCCTTCCATGGCGAGGGCACGTAATTGGGAATGAGGGATCGAAGCTCCATAGTTTACCAACGATTTCCCCTCCTTGGACTGAATCCAGTCTTTTAAGAATAGCATTCCACTTTCCAGTTCCAAAGCCGTCGTAACTCCATCTCTGGCCTGATACTCGTGGGCCTTAGGTGTCATGCCATGGACATGCAAATCGATGAAGCCGGGTGATACCACTAGCCCGGAAACATCTAAGCTTTGCTTCGCTCTAAGTGAAGAACTGGAAATCTCTACAATTCGATCTCCTCGTATGCCTACATTTCGAATGTCATCTAAGCCGGTTTCAGGATCTATGACTCGCCCTCCAGTAAGTACAAGGTCAAGGGAGGTGTCTTGAGCTAGGAGTAGTAGGGAACAGAGCATAAAAGAAAGGGAAAGCAGAAGTTTAGGTTTATACATATTGGTCAGTTTAAGTTGCTTGGTCTCTAATATACGATGGCGCAGGGGATATTTTATGAGATGTGGTGGGTGAGGGGCTTGGGGGCTATGGGGTGTTGTTGGTGGAAAACACCAACAACGGCTATGGGGGCTGGGCTGTTGATGGATTACCAGGCATTGGCAGTCTCTGTCTAGCTGGCCAGATAGATTTTTGACCGACAATAACTCACGGTTCCAACGGACTTGACCCCTGGGGATGTACAGGTTGAAAGGAGGGCTGTTGATTACAAAATTTTGATTAAGCTTGATTATTGTTTAAAAGTTATTTATTATTGTTTATCAATAATTTTTTACTGAAAAAAAGAAAGATGAAATTCCTTCGGATATCTCGAAATATCATTTTAGCGCTGAAGTTTTTGACTATTGCTGGATTGTTCATTAGTTCTATTGCCATTCTTTTTTACCCGGAGAGTATTCACAGCTATAATTGGGCTGGATTTTCACTGGTTCCGGAAGATGAAAACCTATTGAAGAATCACGAGGGAATTGACTTACAATTCAAGCCAGATCCTAGTATTGAAACTTACCTGGTGATCGAAAGAACTGAGGTTCGTATGGAAGGGATCCTCCCTAATATGCGAATTGGGATGTGGGCGTTCCTAGCGGGTTTATGTCTAACCATGTACTTTATTTTGATCCAAGTAGATCGAATGATTCGATCCGTGCAGGAAGGTAACCCTTTCAATCATGAAAATGTGAAAGGCATCTATTTCCTAGCGATGCTACTGGCATGTATACCGATGTTAGAGCGTTTTTTTCGTGTTTGGCAAAAACATTGGATCAAGACCAATTTTGAAATGGAAGGGATTTCGTTTCTAAATGAATCCTCAGATTTAATCCCTTGGCTGATTCCTGTTATCTTGCTGGTGACGATAGGTAAGATGTTGGAGATGGGAAGAGAACTTAAACAGGAGCAAGATCTAACTATTTAGCAGATGCCGATTATTGTAAATTTAGATGTGATGATGGCACGGCGTAAGATTCGTTCTAAAGAATTGGCTGAGCAGATCGGAATAACCGAGGCCAATTTGTCGATCCTGAAAACGGGGAAGGCCAAAGCCATCCGCTTTACTACCTTAACCGCTATATGTGAAGTGCTGAATTGCCAGCCCGGAGATATCTTGGTCTATGAATCGGAAGTATCTGAAGAAGAACTAACCTCCCACCAAGACCTTTAAAATCGCCTCGGATTCCTCCTGATAGGGGTGTGCCGCATCCTTTGCCATTTCTCCAAACAATTCCTTGGCCTGGTCAAGGTCGAGTGTTTGGAGGTAGGCGAGAGCGAGGTACCAGCTAGCGGCCTGTCCAAAGTCTGAATCTTGCCCCGCCAAGGGTGTCAACAAAGGAATAGCTTCAGCCGCTTTATTTTCACCTAGTAGTGCATTGGCTTGATAAAAATCTTCGATCAGGACCAGTTCGTCATCATCAGTATTAGTCGGGGTGCCGGTGCCGAAAGAGATTTCATCTCCTTGCGCTGTACTATCAGAGACGGAACTTTCTTGACCTCGTTCGATCGAGGCCAAGATATTTGGCATAGGCTCAAAGTACTGACTAAAGAGATCACCGGGCGATGGAGCGAAACGAGGCAAGAGTCCGATGTAAATGAGCAAAAGTGCAATCGCTGCGGCGGCGGAGATTCCCGCCATCCAATACAGGCGGCGTATCTTGACTGGGTTTTTCTCTCCTTTTTCTTCTAATTCTTGCAGCTCCCTCTTTAACAGCTCCCGTTCTTGTTGACGCAAGGCAGCCTTCAGATCATCGGCATTGAAAGTTTTTTTCTTATCGTCGGCCATAACAGCAATTTTTCACTTTGGCGTTGTGCGCAAGCTACGCCATTTGATAGGCGGAATCTCGATTCCTTCCTTCCTTTTTACCACCTAATTAGTAAAGGTAAACATTAAAATTGCTATTTTCGCCCGCACACTACACCACTTTCCCTAGGTCGGACTGCATGAAATGAAAGAAGTCCTTTGCCTACGATAAGACTCCTGGATTAGACCATCGCAAGCATGGAGCTAACATCAGGAACTACCGCTACCATTAAAATACCTACAACTACACCATCTATCTTGGGATTTTTTGCCGGCCATTGCCCTGCAGAAAAGATTTTTGCAAAAAAAAGACTTTCACTGTTTACCTTTTTATTCTTCGTGGTAAGAATAAGAGAAATTAATCACCAAATTCCATTTAAAACATGAAACCAAGAACACTTCTGTTTTTAATTCTTGCCTTATGTACCCTTACTTCCACGATGAGCTTGGCCCAAAGCCGAGCAGAAACCCGTGCAAAAAACCGAGCCAATCAGAACGTCGATCGTAAGATTGATCAGTCTGTAGACAAAGCCTTCAATAAGATTGAGGGATTGTTCAAGCGTAAGAACAAGAAGAAGAAAAAGAAAAAAGGAGAGACGGAGACCACGCAAGAAACTACGACCCAACAACAGACTGGAAATACAGACCAAACTGAAGAAGAATACCAGGAAGAGCAAGCTCAAAATATGGTCAATAACATCCTTAAAGGGATGGGGGGCAATGATGAGCCTTGGGAACCTTTTCAAAATGAATATCCGATGAGCTTTGTAATGGATATGACTACAACCGATAAAAAAGGTAGAGTTGAAAAAACGAATATTCAGTACGTATTCGATACCTGGAAGCTCGGCATGATCTATACACTGGAAGATGGAGAAACGATGCAAATGATTTTGGACAATCAGGAAGGATCTATGACTACCGTGATGGATCAGGATGGAGAAAAGCAAGGTTTCAAAATGAAACAGCGTAAATATAATATCCCAGAGACGGAGGAAGAAATGAATGAGAGCTGGGAAGATCAAGGTATTTCAATTAAGAAAACGGGCCGTACCAAGACTACCGAAGATGGGTATTTTGCGCACGAGTACGAAATCACGACCGAAGATGGAAATGGTACCATGTGGACCACCGAAGACCTGCCTATCAACTTTTTGGATGTGATGCAGAGTTCTTTCGCCAGAACTCAGCAGGCCGGTAACAAGAAGCAGGCCCACCCTTCGATGAACACGTATGGTGTGAAAGGTTTCCCAATCGAGACCCACTTCACAGATGCAAAAGGTAAAGAAACGGTGGACATGTTCATCAAGAAATTCAAAACTGGTGATCAAATTGATCGCTCTCCTTTGGATACCAAAGGTGTGAAGATAATGAGCATGGGCTTCTAGAAGCCCCAGCTTAACTACTAAAAACCAAGTAGCGAAGGTTTACCTTTGGGTAGACCTTCGCTTTTACATTCCCCTCACATTCCCTCGTATTGTCGTTCTAGTCTATCCCCACCTACAACATTAAGAAAGGATTTGAATCTGAAGCCAAAGCATTAGCTACTGATACTAGTAGCAATGACTCAGGAGCTTTCTGGTACACCTATGTCTATACACGTGACTGTGCCTTATCCTTGCCCTTTGGGTTATTGAATGAAGAACTAAACAAACGACACACTATGCAACACGTACTAAGTCGCTTGCTTCTGGCAAGCTGTTTTCTCTGTATGACGCTCCTTTTACAAGGGCAAGCTCCAACCGTTCCGACTTCAAATCTCACATTCCCAGCTATAGATGGGGATCGCCTTCAACTCCGGTGGACCAAGGGTAATGGAAGTCGTCGAATAGTAATTGCCCGCGCTGGGGCAGCGGTAACCGCCTCTCCAATGGATGGAGTAGATTATAACACTAATACTAATTTCGGGAGTGGAGATGAAATTGCCCCTGGAGAATTTATCGTCTATGATGGGTCAGCGTTCGGGGTTACGGTACGCAGCCTACAAGCCAATACGACTTACCACTTTAGGGTTTTTGAATACAATGGTTCAGGTGCAGGTACAGCATACCTAACAAGCAGTTTTCTGGCTGGAAACCAGTCTACCGTAGCCGCACCTACCGTACAAGCTAGTAATATTACTTTTTCGAATATTACGGGTAATTCTATGACACTCACCTGTACGCGTGGCAATGGTGCAAATCGGATCATCGTGGCTAGAGCAGGGAGTCCAGTAGATGCTAACCCAGTGGATCAAGTGCTCTACAACTGGAATGAATTCTTTGGGCGGGGTCCACAAATAGGTGCGGGTAACTACGTCGTTTATCGGGGTACATCCAATACCGTAAACTTACGCGATCTTAGACCCAATACGACCTACCATTTTGCTATTTATGAGTACAATGGAAGCTCTGGCCCAATATACCTTGTACCTGCAGCAACCGCAAGCCAGACCACTGCCACGACGCCTACTGTAGCACCGACAAACCTGGAGGTACTTTCCCGGGAAGGTAATCGCTTTCGTATTCGATGGACTGGTGGCAACGGCAACGCGAGACTTTTAGTAGTCAGACAAGGTGCGCCTGTTACAGGAAATCCGGTAGATGGAGTATTCTATGGTGCAGATCTTGACTTTGGTGAAGGAGACCAATTGAATGCTGGGGAGTATATTATTTCCAGCGGTTCGTCATCCAATAGTGAAGTGCGCAATCTACAACCCAACACCACTTACCATATTGCCGTTTTTGAGTTTAATAGATCTGCTACCAATACCTATTATTTGACTTCTTCAGCTTTGACAGGCACGGTCTCCACCGCGGTAACGCCGAGTATGGGAGCAAGTGCGGTAAACTTTACCAATATAACTGGCAACTCCATGCGCATAAATTGGACCCGAGGTGATGGAGCTAGAAGGTTGGTGGTGATGAAAGCGGGGAGTGCGGTAGATTTTAGTCCTACTGATCTGAGTAATTACGGTTTTGGAAACATCTTTGGCTTATCTACTGCTCACTTGGGAGGAGGCAATTACGCTGTTTATCGCGGGACGGGTAGCTCCGTCAATGTCACCAGCCTCACCCCTGGGGTAACCTATCATATTTCCATTTTTGAGTATAATGGTTCCAGTTATCCCGTATATCGACGGCCTGGCACCACAGCCAGTCAGGCTACCTTAACCGTTCCCCCCAGCACGCCTGCCTCCAATGTGAGAGTAGATATGGTAGAGTGTGATAGGATGAGAATCCTGTATACCAGAGGAAATGGTGACCGCAGAATCATCGTGGCAAAGGCTGGAAGTGCGCCTACTAGCTTGCCCGTTGATGGACAAGATTATATGGCCAGCAATACCTTTGGGAGCGGGGATGATCTCGGGACAGACGAGTTTGTGGTGTATGATGGAACGGCTGCTCTTCAGACTATCTCTAATTTAAGTATAGGAACTAATTATTTCTTCCGGGTCTATGAATATTTTGGTACCGGCGCCAATACGATCTATCTAACCTCTAGTTTTGGGGCGGTGAGCCAACAGACGGCCAGCGTACCAGTCACGGACCCTTCAAACCTTAGCTTTAGCAATGTACAAGCCACTCAGATGACAATCAGCTGGACAAATGGCTCTGGCACGGGACGTTTATTGGTCGTAAAAGCGGGTAGTGCGGTTGATTTTACGCCAGTAGATTGTACAGCATACAGTAGTTCATTGAGTGGATTTGGTAGTGTTTCTTTTCATCGTGGAGGTGGCAACTATACGGTTCACCGAGGGACATCGAATTCTGTTACCATTACCAATCTCACTCCCGGGCTTGACTATCATTTTGCCCTATTCGAGTATGAGGGCAATAGCCGACCTGTATACAGCGATACGCCCCTACGCGCCAATCAAGCCACACCAGTGATTGCTCCAACTACTCAGGCCAGTAATTTGCGTTTTGATAATATAGGGGGAACTGCTGTCCGCATTTTATGGAATCGGGGTTCAGGAACGAGGAGAGTGATTGTAATGAGGACTGATGGGGTCACTCGCGTTGATCCTTTGGATGCAACAAGCTATACTGCAGATGCTGTTTTCGGTGATGGTAGCTCTACCGGCATCGATAATTTTGTAGTGTATGATGGTACTTCTAGCCAGGCAAATATCAGCGGTCTTTCACCTGGAACTTTATATCGGGTGGAGATATATGAATATCATGGTTCAGGATCAAATACCCGCTATCTGCGACCGAGCCTTTCGGGCAGTGTTACTACTGCTGCAAAACCTTCCCTTAGTCCTTCCAATTTATCAATTAGTGAGACCTCAGCTACCTCGGTGCAAGTCAGTTGGACAAATGGCAATGGAAATGGCCGTTTGTTGGTCGTGACACCCAATTCCAGCTTTTCAGGCAGTTTGACGGATGGAGTTGCCTATGCAAACTCGATTACTTATGGACAGGGGTTTACGGCTGTAGGCAATGGTTTTGTCTGCTACGTAGGGTCGGGCACGATTGCAAACGTCAGTGGACTGGCAGAAGGAAGTACTTATCAGTTCACACTTTATGAATATGGAGGCACTAGCTCTTCCCCGGCTTTCGGTACTACTCCAGTGGTTGGTAGTTTCACTACACCAGGACCTCCCCAAGTACAATCTTCAGGCTTTATGGCCAGTGATATCCTATCTAATTCGGTTAAGTTGGACTGGACGCAGGGTAGCGGACAACGAAGATTGATTGTTGTGCGTCGTGGAGGAGATGTGAATTCCACACCAGCTGATGGGACAGACTATAGTCCAAACAGCAACTATGGCGCAGGCGATGAATTAGGTGTTGGTAACTATGCCATTTATGCTGGCACAGGAGGCTCTATGGTACTGACCGGACTACAAGCCGGAGCCGCTTATTTTTTCCAGATCTTCGAGTATAATTTTACTGGGCTAAATACACGCTACCAGTTGACCAACCCAACCACCTTAAGCATTGTGACTGCACCTTTACCGGTGGAATGTTTAAGCTTCCAGGGCCACTATGATGAAGAACGCCAGGCCAATGTACTACAATGGTCAACGGCCATCGAGGAGAATAATGAAGGGTTCCGGATAGAGCGAAGTGCCAATGGTCAAACCTTTGAAACCATTGGTTGGCAGGAGGGATATGGGGATAGTGATCAGGTGAGTAGCTATGAATTTGTTGATGATCAACTCACGGCAAGCCCAGTTCATTACTATCGGCTCCAACAATTTGACTTTGATGGTAGCCAGGAACAAGCCTGTAACCTTGTTAGTGTAGCCGCTCGTCTTAGGGGGGAAGGGCAATGGAAGGTTTTTCCAAATCCTTTTCATGGATCAAATTTGAGGATTCAAAGCGCAGCGAGAGGAACTATCAAAGTTAAGGTCTTTCATGTCTCTGGGCAGTGTATTTGGCAAGGGCAAATAGAAGAAAGTGGCGAGGGAGGTATGATTGATTTGAGTCATTTACCGGCTGCTTCTTATATGATATTTGCTCAACATTCCAATGGAGAAAGGCATCAGCAAATACTGATCAAAAAATAGATGACTTCTAGGGGAAAGCACAGCTAATGTGCTTTTCCCTTATCTTGGACGCATGAAAAATTTAAAGATTAAACAAGCTTATTATAGCTTTTTTATTGCCATTCTGTGTTATGCTTGTGGTCCAAAGAACACGCAACAGATGGAGACCATGGCAGATGGTAGTATCAATATTTCTGCGGCCGTCGACCAAATCCTCGATTCTGATGGGGTGAAGAATGCACTGGAAAATTTCCAGATGGAGGAGGTTGTTTGTGACAGTATCGATCCCATTTTAGCTGAAGTTTATCGCAAAGATCAAGAAGTAAGGCGCGGAAGCGGAGATATGATGACGGTAGATCAGGAGAATAGAAAAACGGTGATCTCCATTTTGGAGAAATGTGGTTTTCCTAAGGCAGACGAGGTAGAGCTACAGTCTTACAATGCTATTTTCTTTGTATTGCAACATTCACCAGGTCCGATTATGGGCTACTACTACCGGCAAGTGGAAGAAGCAGTGTCAGCTGGTAAAATTAATCGTTCCACCTTCGCCTTAATGCAAGATAGACTCTTGATGGGCTTTGGGTATAAGCAAGTCTATGGTACGCAGATTATGAACAATCAGTTATACGAATTGCAAGATCCTGACAATGTAAATACGCGTAGAGCCGAAGTAGGCTTAGGGCCAATCGAGACCTATGTAGAGTACTTTAATCTGAATTACGAAGAGGAGATAAAGCGTATGAAAAATCAAAGCAATGCGCAAAACTAGCCTCACTCTTTTGATACTCTCCCTGGTCGCTTTTTTGGCTTATCTGTTTTGGCCAGCACCTAGCTTAGAACAGCAGATGCAGAATCGGTATGTTCCAGCTGTTGGAATTGGCGTGATAAAGGGTGGAAAGGTGATTCGGAATGAGGTTTTAGGTGAATTGGAGGCAGATGAGCCTGCCACTCCAGACGCGATTTTTAATGTTGCTTCTTTGACCAAGCCAGTATTTGCTATGCTTGTACTAAAATTGGTTGAGCTTGGGGAATGGGACCTGGATAGTCCAATCCATCCGCACTGGATTGATCATGAAATAAAGGAAGATGTTCGGCACGAGCTATTAACCACCCGAATTCTGTTAAGTCATCAGTCGGGTTTCCCCAATTGGCGATGGAATCATCCGAGTGGTAAGCTCGCCTTTGAGTTTGATCCAGGTACCCGTTATCAATACTCAGGAGAAGGCTTTGAGTATTTGAAAAATGCTATTCAACAGAAGACGGGTAAGCCATTGCAATCCTTGGTAGATTCCCTACTTTTTATCCCGCTGGGGATGCCTCACAGTAGTCTAGTTTGGGGAGCGGATATGGAGCAAAAGCCCTTTGCCAAATGGCATGATAAGAAAGGGGGCGTATATGATACCTACAAGCGAAAGGAAGGGTTAGCCGCAGATGATTTGTTGACTACAGTGAATGATTATTGCACCTTCAGTTTAGACGTGATCAATGGAGCAGGCTTGTCTCCTGACTTATACGAAGAAATGATCAGTCCCCAAGTGAAGGTGAATCGAAAGGTGGATTACGGCTTAGGTTGGCTTGTTGTTAAGAATCTGTCAAATGGGGAATATGCATTGGTACATTCCGGTGCAGATCAAGGCGTCCGAACCATGGTCATTTTGCTTCCACAATCAAAATCGGGCGTAATCGTCTTCACTAATGGGGATAAAGGGAACAAAATTATTCGCCGACTGATGCGAGAAAATTGCCCATATGGGCGTGAAATTCTTAGTGCACTCTAGCTTTGTTTCCTGTTGTTACCTGCCTTCCGTTTTTGTATCTTCCCTAAATGAACCTCAAGACGAAGAACCACTTTTCTCTATTGGCTGTGCTAATGGGAGGCGTCCTAGCAGCCTGTTCCGAAACTGATTCATCTAACCCATCCTTTCCCAAGATTTTCGATGATCGTTTAGTGATCGAATTAATAGCAGAGCAGCCAGATGTGGTAACGCCTATTGGATTAGCCATCGATCAGAACGATGTCCTCTATGTACTCGAATCCCATACGCATACGCCTCCTAGCAATTATGCCGGACCGGAGTATGATCTCCTTAAAAGAGGAATAGATCAAAATGGAGATGGTGTACCGGAAAAGTGGTCGATTTATGCGGATAGCATTCAAGATGGAATGAACTTGGCTATACTACCTGATGGACAGTTGATTTGTGTGCAAAAGGATAGAGTGTTAGCCTTTAGTGATCGCAATGAAGATGGGCTAGCCGATGAAGGACTTGGATTTGGTACAAGAAATGAGTCGAATCAAGGAAATATTTCAACCAATGACCCAATAAAGGAGGCATTGTCACACGACTTATGATACTGATTTGCAAAATAATGGCGTAATTCTGCAATAATTTTCCGCCAGCCCATTTCGTTCCTAAATTTATCCTACACTTGATAGATCGTCCCTATCTATCAAATATCCTAGTTATAACAGTCTATCAACGAGAAGGAAAGCAGCCCGTTTGCTATCACTACTCCCTTTATCTGCTACTAAGCCTCGATCAAGTCATAAATAATGCAATCCTAAACTCTTTCTTATGAAGCCAAACATCCTTGTAAGCTTTCTCTTACTTCCTGTATTTCTTTTTGCTCAAAACTACCAACAATCTGATCAACTCAAGATTGATCAGATTGGTTACCTTCCTGCGGCTGATAAGATAGCCGTCATTTCGCAAGCCCAAACAGGCTATAACGCTCCCGAAACCTACGAACCCTCTTCTACCTTACAGATTCGTTCTCTAGCGGATGATGCGGTAGTTTTTTCTGGTGATATAACAAGCTGGAAGAATGGTCAGGTACATGATCAATCGGGGGATAAGGCCTGGCACTTTAATTTCTCCGATTTGGAAACACCAGGAGAGTACTATGTATATGATCCGGTAAATCAGGTGGGGTCGTATGCCTTCAAAATTTCTGATGATATCTACAACGAGGCGCTCAAGTTAGCCGTGCGTACTTTCTATTATCAACGTTGCGGTACCGATAAACCGGCTACTTATGCCGGGGCCGAATTTGCGGATGGTACTAATTTTATGGGATCACTCCAGGATACGGATTGCCGTCTATATAGCAATACGGGGGCCTCTACGAGTCGCGATCTGCAAGGTGGATGGTTTGATGCTGGCGACTATAATAAGTACGTCAATTTTGCTTATCAACCCATGGTAGACTTATTATTTGCCTACTTGTATTATCCGGAGATTTGGACTGACGATTACAATATCCCCGAAAGTGGGAATGGAGTCCCTGACTTAATAGATGAGCTTAAGTGGGAATTGGATTGGCTGCTGCGGATGCAAGAAGACGATGGGGGGATATTAAGCGTAGTGGGTGGTGGATCTGTCTCTCCCCCTTCTGCTGAAACGGCTCCTAGATTCTACGGACCAGCTACTACAGCTGCTTCCTTTAGTGCTGCTACCATGATGGCCTTGGGTTCAATCGTTTTTGAGGAAGTGGGAAATACCTCCTATGCTAGCACTCTGTTGAATGCGGCCATCGAAGCCTACGATTGGGCAGTAAATAATCCCAATAAGGTCTTCTACAACTCTGGTCAGTTGGCTGCGGGTGAGCAGCAGTTGGATGATTACCATACGAAGATGCGGCAATTGACTTCCGCTGTATTCCTTTATGCCAAAACGGGTGAGGGAAGCTATCAGACTTTTGTCAACAACAATTATGCTGAAAGTCATTTAAAGCAATGGGGATGGGCTAGCATGTATGAGGAGCCCTACCATAAGGCCATGCTCTTTTATACCCAACAATTTGGGGTTAGCTCGGCGGTAGCCGATGATATCATTGGCGTTTATGTAAACAGCGTGAAGAATGCCGGGGATCATTTACCTAGTTATCAAAACGGAGAGGATCCCTATCTCGCCTACCTGGGCACCCAAAACTATACCTGGGGTAGCAATAATACCAAAGGTAGTCAAGCTAATATTTACCTCAATATGATTCACTTTGGCTTAGATGCGGATAATAATGAGTTGTATAAAGCTGTAGCTGCTGGCTATGTCCATTATTTTCATGGCTTAAACCCCAACAACTTAGTCTATCTCACGAGAATGGAAGCTTATGGCGGAGATAATAGCTGCCAGGAAATGTATCATAGCTGGTTTGGAGACGGGACAGCCTGGGATAACAACCCACCTCCGGCTTACGTAGTCGGCGGTCCCAATCCTAGCTATAGCATGGATGGCTGTTGCAATACCAATAGCTGCGCCAATCTCAACAATCTCTGTGACTCGGGTTCCCTCACGCCTCCTTTTGGCCAGCCTGCCCAAAAGGCGTACAAGGACTTTAATACCTCTTGGCCACAAAACTCCTGGCAGCTTACAGAACCAGCAATCTACTATCAATCTTCTTACATCAAGCTACTGGCTGCCTTTACCGCTGCTATGACTCCCACCTCAGCGGAGGATCCTCAAGTTGTTCCCTTAAAGGTTAACATTTTCCCTAACCCTACGCGAGGTAGACTGCAGATCAATGCTTTGGAAGAAGGGATCGCTGGGATAAAGCTTTTTGATGCTACGGGGCGCTTGATATGGCAACAATTGAGCGAAGATTTTCCTCAAAGCTGGGACTTGTCCCTGGAGCGATTTGATCCGGGCTTGTATTTGTTGGAAATTCAAGGTCGCTCCGGGCGAAGGGTAGTGAAGAAGGTAGATCGGTTCTGATCTATACGTTACGCTAGACATCCGAAGTCTTAAAGACTCCGGATGTCTAGCGTGAGGTTATCAATAAATCTCAAACGCTACCTCTCCTAAGTAAGATCAACTCCACAAAACTCCTCAACATCCTTGGCCTTGGGTACCTGCTAGACAATCGGATCTTCGTCTTCATGAAATTGGCGAAGCTCGATGGTAATGACATCCCCTGAAGTGTTGTAGATACCAGCTAGAGAATAGCCATTGGATAGCGTGTTAGTAGGTATGAAATAAAAGATGTATTTATAAATCATTTAGCCACATCTTAATGTGGTTGTGGTTTTTTTTAAATGCGTCTATTTTTGAATATGTGTTTAGTTAGAAGTCTCCTTTTTGACGATTCCTTGTCAGGCACACTCATAAACAATCCTATCAAGTACATTTTTCAGCTATAGTATCCATTTTGAATACTGTTGTGTAGCCTCAATTGAGTGTATTAGGATGCCGAATACGTTAGGCTTTGCTTGTGGTTCAAGCAAAGCCCAGGAGTTCTATTTCTATTTTAAAACTAAACCCGATAAATCATGAAGAACTATTATGGGTTCACGTCTTTACATGCCAAACTGCATGAGCACTACATTGATAAAAAGAGACTCAACCCAAAGCCCTTTAGACAGTTCAGGGTTCTTCAAGGACCATCCAATTGGCTGCTTACCTTTGTATTGATGACATTTAGCTTACCTATTATTTCTGTTGCTCAATCCTCTTTGATTGATAATGGGACTGAACATCTGGTAAGTTATTCTGGTGATGAACAAGATTTTATTGTGCCGAATAATCCAGCTATCTTGCAAATTCGATTAACTGCGAGAGGTGGAGATGGTGGCTCCGTTAAGTTAGACGGTAATGATCCAGATGGATGTACAGCAGAAGGTGGTGGTGGTGCAACAACTACGGCTGTCTTTAGTGTAGGGCCTGGATCTACAATTCCTCACGGTTCTAGAGTACGTTTTGTGGTAGGGGGCGCTGGCTCTTCTGTGCTTGGCGAATGTTTCCCTTGTTCTGGGACCACTGGTGGTGGTGGTGGTACGGGGATATTATTTCTTAGACCTGGAGAAAGCACCTGGAATTTATTGATGGCTGCTGGTGGTGGTGGTGGTGCTTATGCTGAACAGGGGATCTTTGATGACTGCTTAGCATCAGCTAGAGGAGGTAGTGGAAGATCATCAACTTCAGGAGGAGCTGGGGGGGGAGATATCATTTTTGGCGGTGGCGGAGCTGGGGGAACCAATGGATCTGGCGGAGCATCCGGCGGTCTTAGTGATTCTGGTGGTGGTGGAGGCAGCAATACCGATGGTGGAGATTTGGCTTGCGGACTTCCAGCTTCCTTCCAGGGTGGGGGTGGTGCCGGTTTCCCGGATGGTGCTCCCGGAGGAAGTGCTTCCTGTGGCAATTCTGGTGGATTTGGTTATGGTAGTGGTGGAGCTGGTGCAAGGCCTGGTGGCGGCGGTGGCGGTGGCGGCTACTCTGGTGGTGGTGGTGGAATTTCCACTGCCGGTGGCGGTGGCGGGGGTAGTTTTTTTACGAGCTCAGCTATTAGCCCCATGAAATCTTCTGGCTCTTCAACGAGAAACCCTGCTAATGGGTTGGCCCGATATCAAGTTATTTTAAATACTCCTCCTGTGGCTCGTTGTAGGAATATAACTGTTAATTTAAATGCATCTGGAACAGCTACTATATCAGCTGCTCAAATTGATAATGGTAGTTCTGATCCTGATGGTTCTATTAGCTCTCGGTCTCTAAGCCGCACTGCATTTGGTTGCTCTCATATTGGCAATAATACAGTGACCTTAACGGTAAGAGATAACCAGAATTTATCCAGAAGCTGTAATGCAACGGTTACGGTGCGAGACATAACTGCACCAGATTTTGTTAGCTGCCCATCTAATCTTATCATTGAAACTGATCCAGGACGATGCGACGCGATCTTCACCTATAGCAATCCAGTTGCTACTGATAATTGTGGAGTGACGGTTACTCGAACGGGTGGACCTGCCAGTGGCTCACGCTTTCCCATCGGGCTTACCAATCTAAGTTTTGAAGCGCGGGATGCATCTGGTAATAGAGACGATTGTACTTTTACCGTGCGAGTAAATGATGAAGAATCACCTTCTATTACCTGTCCAAATACAGTAGTTGTAGATAGTGATGCTGGCTCATCAAGTGCAGTTGTTACCTATTCTTTGCCGACGGCGACGGATAATTGTTCAGGAGTCAATGTCGCCTTGTTATCAGGGAGAGGATCTGGTGGAACCTTCCCTATTGGGAATCATACAGAAACCTATCGGGCGACGGATGCTTCAGGTAAAACAAGCGACTGTAGTTTTACGGTTCGGGTAAACGATGCTGGGGCACCTACGATTAGCTGTCCTGCCGATATCGTGGCCGACAATGACCCCGATCAATGTGGTGCTATTGTTCGCTATAGTGTTCCTACTTTCACGGACAATGTCTCTTTGACACCTGGCGACATTCCTGGTTTTACCTTGCTAGGAACCTTGGACGGACATTCCTACTACCGTTCTGTTAGTCCCGCTTTGCCAGATGCCGCTAACCAGATAGCGATTGAGTTGGGGGGGCATCTAGTTACCGTCAATTCTCAAGCAGAAAATGATTTCCTTTCTGCGGCCGCTCCTGGTCGAAGCCTCATTGGGTTTTCCGATCGGGTTATTGAAGGTCAAGAGAATTTCATTTGGGAAACGGGTGAAGAGGCTGTATATCTTAATTGGGCTAATGGCGAGCCTAATAATATAGGAAATGAAGATTACACGGAGATGAATTTTACGCCTTCAGGTACCTGGAATGATATTCGTAGTGGTACGAGCCGACTTTTCATTGTCGAGTTTGATCAATTGGCGGTATTGATGCCGAATGAAGGACGAGGAAGTGGATCATTCTATCCAGTAGGGACGACTACTTTAAATTACCAGGCAACAGATCTAGTCGGAAATATTTCTACCTGTAGCTTTACGATCACCGTTAATGATACCGAAGCACCCGTCATTGACTGTCCTGCGGATATCGTAGCAGTGGCCGATCCGGGAGCCTGTGAAACAAATGTAACATTTGAAATTCCTCAAATAACAGATAATTGCACCTTGATCCCTGAAGATATCCCTGGATTTACCTTCTTGGGAGAGTTTGGCGGGAGCCAATATTTTTTATCAGATGCGACAGCCCTAGCAGAAGATGCGATCAGTGAATCTATGGATCGTGGTGGTCACTTGGCAACGGTTACTTCTCCAGAAGAGAATGATTTCTTAACTAGTGTTTTAGGTAGCAATAATGTATGGATTGGGTTTACAGACCGAGGGATAGAAGGTGATTTTATTTGGGAAACGGGAGAGGCAGTTAATTTTACCAATTGGCGTTCAGGGGAACCGAATGATTCATTTGACGAAGATTATGCCGAACTAAATGCTGAACAAGATGGCGTGTGGAATGATCAGAAAATTGTAACGAGGAGACGATGGGTGATGGAATTCGATCGCCTAGGAGTTTTAGTACCCAATATTGGTCTAGGAAGTGGTTCTTCTTATCCTGTAGGTACAACTACCATTTCCTATCAGGCTACAGATCTGGCTGGGAATACTTCTACTTGTAGTTTTAATATTACGGTGAATGATGAGGAAGATCCGGTGATTACTTGCCCGGCGGATATTGTAGTATCAAGTGCCTTAGGTGCCTGTGAAGTGGTAGTGGACTATGATATTGCTTCCGTAACGGATAATTGTTCAGGGTTTTCCGTCGCCCTTACGAGCGGATCAGGACCTGGAGCGATTTTCCCTGTTGGGCTTAGTACTGAAATATATGAGGCTAGAGATGCTGCTGGAAATACCGCTATTTGTAGCTTTACAATTAAGGTGAATGATACCGAGGCTCCAGTCTTAACTTGTCCTCCTGCCATAACCGTAGAAAGTGATCCCGGTATTTGTGGGGCGGTAGTAGACTATAGTTCTCCAATAGCTACTGATAATTGCCCTGATGTAGTTACTATATTAAAAGATGGTCTAGGAACGGGAGGTACTTTCCCTGTGGGGATGAGTACGGAGACCTTTACCGCTACTGACGCTGCTGGAAATACTGTTTCTTGTAGCTTTACGGTCACGGTAAACGATACCGAAGCTCCTGTTTTAACTTGCCCATCCAATACAATTGTTGAAACCGCTATTGGTTTGTGTACGGCAGTTGTTAATTATGAAGATCCAACAGCAGTTGACAATTGTAGTACAGTAGATGATGGTTTGACTATTGTTCGAACAACTGGGCTTAGTACAGGTGCTGCATTCCCCGTTGGGACAACCACTCAAATCTTTAAAGCTACAGATGCTAGTGGAAACGAAACGAGTTGTGAATTTATCATCACAGTAGAAGATACCCAAGCACCTTCTTTTTTATGCTCGAATGATATTGTGGTTTCAACTGATCCTGGCGAATGTTCCGCTATAGTCAATTACGTAGACCCAAGTGGCATAGATAACTGTCCAGGTATTGTCATCAACCAAACAGTAGGTTTGGGTTCAGGTGCAGTTTTCCCACTGGGTGTTACGGAAGAGTCATTTGAAGCCAGTTTCTCCGATGGGACGATGGTCACTTGTAGCTTCACTGTTACGGTGGAAGACACAGAAGCCCCAGCAATATTTTGTCCAGAAGAAATCACGGTTTCTACTGATCCTGGCGAATGTTCTGCCATTGTCACCTATGACTTACCTACAGCAACCGATAATTGCTCTTCGGTGGACATTTTCATAGATAATGTATTGGGTTCAGGAGCAAGCTTCCCGATAGGCAGTACAGAAGAGACCTATGAAGCCACAGACGGTAGTGGGAATGTTACGCCTTGTACATTTATTGTTACCGTAGAAGATACGGAGGCGCCTACCATTAGCTGTCCGACAGATCTTATCGTATCAACAGACCCAGGAGAATGCACTGCTATGGTGATCTATGATGAACCTACCGCAGCAGATAATTGCTCAGGCGTCACGACAGCCTTTGAAGAAGGTCTTGGAATTGGAGGTGTTTTCCCAATCGGCGTAACAACTGAATCTTATACGGCCACCGATGCAGTTGGAAACACTATCTCATGCTCCTTTACTGTTACAGTTGAAGATACTGAAATGCCTACCATAACTTGCCCCACTGACTTTGAAGTAGATACAGATCCTGGAGACTGTGCTGCTGTAGTAAGTTATAGTGAGCCGACGGCTACTGATAACTGCCCAGGAGTGGTAGTAGACTTTTTAGCAGGCCTTGGAAATGGAGCAACCTTCCCACTAGGCGTATCTATCGAAAGTTATGCGGCTACGGATGCAAAGGGGAATACAGTAAATTGCGAATTTACGGTTACTGTTAAGGATACCGAAATGCCTGATTTAGTTTGCCCAGATGACCTGGTGGTATCAACTGATCCTGGTTTATGTGCAGCAGTGGTAAATTATGAAGCTGTTACAGCTACTGATAATTGCACGGATGTAGTGCCCATTCAACTGGCTGGCTTTGGCGATGGAAGTGAATACCCATTGGGAACAACAACGGAGACCTTTGAAGTGGTAGATGATTCAGGCAATAAGTCCTCTTGTTCGTTCAATATCACAGTGGTTGATGGTGAAATACCTGTATTAACCTGTCCTACAGATATCGCAGTGTCTACTGATCCTGGAGCCTGTTCAGCTATTATTCCTTATACTTTTCCAACGGCAACGGATAACTGTGCGGGAGTAACGGTTTCTCAACAAGAAGGATTAGGTCCTAATACCTCCTTCCCTGTGGGGTCAACTTTAGAAGTGTTTGCCGCTCAAGATGAAGCCGGTAATACTGCCGTCTGTACATTTACCATAACCGTAAGTGATACGGAAGTTCCTGGCATAAATTGTCCTGGAGATATTAATGTATCGACAGATCCAGGCGAGTGTGGTGGAACTGTTACTTATGAGGATCTTGTGGCGACTGATAATTGTGAAATTGCGACATTTGGTCAAGTGAAGGGTTTAGGTTCTGGGGCTTTATTCCCGGTAGGAGAAACCACTGAAGTCTACGAAGCCGTTGATGCTGCTGGTAATATGACAACTTGTATCTTCACTGTAACCGTTAATGATACCGAAGCACCTGTCTTGACTTGTCCTGCGGATATTGAAGTGGGAACAGATCCTATGAAGTGCTCGGCTTTGGTGGAATACGCGACTCCTATCGCTATGGATAATTGTCCGGAGATATCCATGACTCAACTAGAAGGTTTAGGTTCAGGTAGTGAATTCCCTATTGGGGATAATCTGGAAACCTATGTAGTTGTGGATGCAAGTGGGAATTCAGTAAGTTGCTCATTTACTGTAACGGTTATTGATTTAGAAGAACCCGCATTTGTATGTCCCGATAACATAGTCGTATCAACTGACATCATGGAATGTGCAGCTGTTGTTACTTATGCCGACCCTGAAGGATTTGATAACTGTCCAGGTATTACCGTTACCCAATTGGAAGGCCTAGGTTCTGGATCCGTATTTCCGCTTGGTGTGACGACTGAAGCATACGAGG
>CAJXPD010000213.1 GCA_913057785.1 uncultured Lewinella sp.
ACTTAGCTAACGGCTAGGCTCGATTTTACTGCCTGAAATCTCACGACTACTTTTGTCACACTACTTATTCATCCTTCAAGGCCACCACCGGTCGTACTCTCGCCGCTTGTAAAGCCGGGATTAATCCAGCTACCATTCCGGCAATAACCAGCAATACGATCGCCCCAATGCCAACTGTGAGATTGACCTCAGGATGATGAAAGTTATCTACATCGGCATCATTAATGATCATCAAATAATCAATGCCGCCAATTACAAATGTTCCTGCAATCAAACCCAGATAGCCCGACACAGCCGTCAGAAAGATGGACTCCGTGAGGATCATGCTGATGATGGAGCGTGGTGTAGCCCCTAAGGCCTTTCTAATCCCGATCTCTTTCGTCCTTTCCTTCACCACAATAAGCATAATATTACTCACTCCAACGATCCCTGCTAGCAAGGTGCCAATTCCCACAAACCACAAGAATATTTTGATTCCACTGAACAGCACTTGCACGCTTAGAAATTCAGCTTGAAGGTTGAACCCGCCAATGCCCCTAGGATCATCAGGTGCTACATTATGTCTTTCCTTCAGCACAGCACGCACCTTAGGCTCCATTTCACTCACCAAGACCTTGGGCTCCGCGGAACAGATGAAATAGTCCACCCGGTCTCCCATCCCAAAGGTTCGATGCATGGCCGTTAAAGGAATTACCACCGCTTCCAAGTCCTCTTCCGTCCAAGGCTTTACTTGCATGGGACCAAATACACCAACCACTCGAAACTGTACGCCTCTCACCTGAATGTACTCACCAATGCAAGAAGCACTACCAAATAGGACTTCCTTCACTCGCTTTCCAATGACTGCTACTTTTCGACTCTCGTCCACATCGCGCTGATTGACGTAGCGCCCTTCATGCAATTGTAAAGCCTCAATGTGGATCATATCCTGCAATTCCCCACGGATTTCATACTCATCAGAAGCTTCTCCAAAGCTCACGACATGGCTTCCCATGCTTAGACGGGGAGCAATCATGTTCACTTCCGGTACCATCTCCTGAATGGCACGTATATCTTCAAGCTTCAAACGCGGTACACGCCCTGGCTGAAACCCTTTGTAAGGTTGCGAAGTACGATTGGTCCAAACGTACATCACATTCTTCACCTGCTGGCCAAAGCCCTTATACACCCCATTTTCTAGCCCTTGTCCCATTCCCAAGACAAAGATCAACATGAAGATTCCCCAAAACACGCCTAATGCGGTTAAGGCCGTACGCAGCTTGTGCTTGCGAATCGTCCCAAAAATCTCCTGCCATTTATCGTAATCAAACATGATCAAGTCTGGATTAAAAATTCAACATTATCCATTCAACGCTAGCCATTCAACATTACCCATTCAACATTCATCATTACTACTCTAGTCGCTCTTCATGGCCACCACCGGATTGATCTTCGCCGCTTGCAAGGCAGGCATCAAGCCAGCCAATGCCCCAGCCAAGATCAGGACCACTGTGGCAGCTACAGCCACTCCCAAATTCACGGCAGGGTTACGGAAGTACTCCACCTCCATCTCTCCAATCAAATAGATCACACCGACTCCCGCCAATAAGCCCAGATAGCCAGCGATTGCCGTAATGAAAACAGCCTCTTGTAGAATCATGGAAACAATAGAATAGGGCGTGGCTCCAAGTGCTTTGCGGATACCGATCTCCTTGGTTCGATCCTTTACCACAATCAACATGATATTACTCACCCCAATCACCCCTGCGATGATACTTCCCAAACCAACGAACCAGACAAAAATCCGAATAGCTGTAAACAGATTTTGAAACTGCTGATACTCCTCTGCTAAGTTGAAGACGTACATAGCCCTCCGATCCGATGGATCGAACTGAAGTTGGCGGGCTAGGTCCTTCCGGATTACGTCAGTAAGTTGGTTGGTTTCTTCGACAGAAAGCCCATCCACTGTGAACATGAGTTGATGGATATTCTCTGTCCCAGCATATACTTTTTGTGCGGTTGTAATCGGGATGTAAAGCGTTCGCATCTCCTCTTCCCCACCGATATCCTTGTACACCCCAACAACCTTATAAGTAATGCCTCCAATGCTAATCATTTCCCCAATGGCATTGCCCTCAGCAAACAATTCCTTTTGCACCGGTAAGCCAATTACCACAACTTTTCGAACCTCACGTATATCTCTTTCATTGATGAAGCGCCCCTCCACCAGGATACTATTCTCAATGGTTTTATGGCCAGGATGTACGCCCGTGGTCATAAAGGATAGGCTCTTTTTGCCATATCGGACCATTTGGTTGCCACCACTGATATAGAAGCGCCCCGTCAGTGCCTCGATATCTTCAAAGGTGCTGAGGTAATCGTAATTGTCATTATTGAAGACGATTCGTCTTCCTTTAGGTAAGCCTTCATAAGGGATCGAAGTCGTTCCTCTTCGTACCCAAACACTATTAATGGCATCATCTCGAAATTCGTAGGCTACCCCGTTCTGCAAGCCTTGCCCGGCACCCAATAAGATGACCAGCATGAAGATGCCCCAGAAGACACCCAAGGCGGTCAAGATGGTTCTCAACTTATGTCGGCGAATTGAGCTAAATATCTCTTGCCACTTATCCCAATCAATCATTTGTTTCATTGTTCATGTGTAATCAAAAGCCTAGCAGGGCTAGTTATTAATTGAGATTTGCGACGACGGCATTGCCTTCGATCAATCCATCCTTAAGTCGAATTACTCGCTTACATTTATCGGCGATATCATTCTCATGAGTAACGAGGATCACGGTGATGCCTTGGTCATTTACTTCTTTGAAGATATTCATCACCTCATAGGAGGTAGTGGTATCTAAAGCTCCTGTGGGCTCATCCGCCAAAATGACTTTGGGTTGGGTAATCAATGCCCGCGCGATAGCCACGCGCTGCTGCTGTCCGCCAGAGAGTTGGTTGGGCATGTGATCTGCCCAATCTCGAAGGCCAACTTTTTCTAGATAGCCCTTTGCCAAATCTTCGCGTTTTTTCCGATCTATCTTTTGGTAGTATAAGGGCAAGGCCACATTTTCCCAGGCTGATTTAAAGGAAAGCAGGTTAAAGGATTGAAAGACGAAACCGATCATCTGATTGCGGAAGTGGGCGGCCTGGGTTTGATTTAGGTCTTTGATCAAATTGCCGGCGAGACGGTACTCTCCGATATTGTAATCATCGAGAATACCCATAATATTCAGTAAGGTGGATTTGCCAGATCCGGAGGATCCCATAATGGCGGCAAATTCGCCTTCTTCGATTTCTAAGTCAATGCCTTTTAACACCTCCAAGGAGGTATATTCCGTCTGATAGGACTTACGGATATTGGTGAGTTTTATCATGGAGACAGTCGAGTATCAAGCTATTGTTTAAAGGTTTCTACGTACATAGGATGCACAGTAAATCATTTCCCCCTACAGTAGATTAAAAAAAATTGGAAAAGGTTGCGAAGGGCAAGGAAAAATCATTCAAAATATAATAGCAGGCCCTTTTTCCCCAAAGGCTCACCTATTATCCGACCGTGATTACCCGAAAACTACCAATAACCGCGACGACGGCGGCGGCGACGATCATCATCGCCAGAATTTCGAAAATCCTCCATCGTAGCCCCGCCACTAAACTGACGAATATTATAGTTGAAAGTCAACATGAAATAGCGCTGGAGAACATTAGTCCGTACATCTTCGATAAACAGTTCGGTGACATTGCGATTGATACTGTTGTTTTGTCTCAGCAAATCGTATACTCTAAGGCTGAGTTCACCGCGCTTATTCTTAAAGAGTTTGGTGCCAATACTCATATTGAGCAAGAGGAAGCTATTTTCCAAGTCCTCAGCTAGCCCACCATTGTAGCGATGGTTAAGATTAAGTCGGTAGACCAAATCTTTCCAAACTATCCAATCCGCATTGAAACTGGTGGATTGAGAAAAGAAATTATTATTTAAAGTAGGTCGCAAGGAATTGTCAACGAGGTTATAGCTAGCTCGCGTGGAGAAATTGAAATCCACCTTATCGCTGATATTACTACTCAAGCGAAAACCCAAGCGGAGGCTTGTATTGTCCACAAAATTCACTTCCTCATTCACGACCCCAGGACGATGGCTAAAATTTATGGAGCTGTTGAAGTTGACATTGGACTTGATGAAGTCGGCGGGCATACTGAAGCTAAAGTAGGAACGGATATCCCAGTAGCCGTCGACATTAACGGGAAGGAATAGCTGAGATCCACGCTCTAGGATAATACCTTCTTCCAACTCCGTTGTCTCATCTGCAATGATAGAGCTATTGGTTATGAAATTATCCGTGATAGATGCCTGCATAAAAGCGAAGATGGAACGATCCGTTTTCCGGTTTCGGTTACGGTATCGGCCTCGAATCCGATGGGTAAATGCCTGGGCTAGATCCGGGTTCCCGGTACGCAAGCGGAGTGGATTGGTGATATCGATTACATCTTGCAATTGCCCGATGGAGGGAACGTTGATCCGGGTATCATAGTCTAGATCCAATCTACTTGTCTTAGAGAATTCAAAATCTAAGCGAACAGTGGGAGCCCAGTTGCGGAAGGTTCTTTCTAAGAAGAAAGGTTGCGGGAAGGCCTGGTCATTTTGTAGATCTGCTTGCCGGTATTCAGCCTCTACCTGGATGCGGAAATTCTTGAGTCGATATTGATATCCCAGTTCAACTTCCTGGGATAAGTACTCACTATTGAAAGTATTGCTCAAGACCGTATCTGGCATTAGGATCACCTCATCGGGATCAGGATCCTCCAGGACATCGTAAGTGATTAGATCAGAATCATTGATGTTATTACCGACCTCATACTCTAGTTCAATTTGGCCCTTTTTACCCACGGGTTCCGTGTAAGAAAAATTGCTTTCCCAAGAGAAATTTGTCCTATCCCTAGTAATGTATTGATCCAAGATCTCTTTCCGTGGTTCTGCCCCAAAAAAGTCATTAACCGCTAATCGATTGGCTTGGTCCTGATTGGTGGCGTAGCCGGTATTCAAGCCTAGTGTAAAAGTCCTTCCTTTCTTCAGGAATTTGTGGCTGAAGTACATCCGGTTATTAAAACTAAAATCTTGATTATCTGCATTGCGATTGTTCTCGGTTTGGTTGAGTGGATCATCATCTACGGTGGTACGGCCAAAGAAGGAAGAGTTTTCCTGTTCGTTTCTGATGGATATATTAGGTGTAATTAACAGCCGATTCCGCTTGTTGATGTTATAATCGAAGCGGGCATTAAACCGATGGTCTCTATTATTCCGGAGATTAAAACTGTTCTCTTCATATAGCTGACCTTGACTGGAGGGTAAAATGTAGTCACGAAAGCGTGTGGTATTTACCTCGTTTTCACCCTGGTTATACTGATAACTAGCACTGATTTTGATTTTCTTCCCCCATTCATCTCCAAAGTTTAGGCCGATGGAATTGGTGGTAATGATTCCATTCCGATCCCGGGTCTCTCCTTGGCTATTGGCGTCAGCTGAGTAATCAGTGGTATTAATGTTATTGCTCAGACCAGTCACCGTCACTCGTCGATCATTATCAAAAAAGTTGACACTAGCACCGGCTAGATAGCGTTGATCAGAGCCATAACCTGCCGACGTTCTACCAAACCTTCCTCTTCGTCGGTCTTCTTTGGTTACAATATTGATCGTCTTTTGCTCTTCGCCATCATCAAAACCACTCAGTTCAGCTTTATCACTTTTCCTATCATATATCTGTACACTTTTGATAATCTCCGCTGGAAGATTCTGTAGTGCAGTCTTCACGTCCTGCCCGAAGAACTCCTTTCCATCTACGAGTACTTGAGTTACATTTTCACCTTGTGCCTGGATGGTACCATTTTCAACAATTACCCCAGGAAGTTTCTCCACCAATGTCTGTGCACTTGCGTCACGCATCGTTTTAAAGGCGGCGGCATTGAACTCCGTGGTGTCACCATTCTGTACACCAGTGGCTCTCCTGCTCTCTACGATTACCTGTTTTAGCACGGTAGGTTCATCTTCCATGACGAGCACCCCTAAATCTAGGTTCTCCTGCTTAATCTCTATCTCCTTTGAGATCGTCTTGAACCCCACGTATTGTCCTTGCAGGATAAACTTACCAGCATTAAGGCCTTCGATCTTAAAAACACCTTCAAAGTCCGAAACTGCTCCGCTGACAATCGTGGAATCGGTAGGGTTCATCAACGCGATGGTAGCACCGGGCAAGGTACTTTGATCCATGCCTGATTTTAGAATACCGGTTACGGAAAAAGTTTGAGCAAAGGCCATCGTCGAGGCACTTAGCAGGCCGAGCAAGACGAGGCAGCATCGAATGAATGAACGGGTGGGGTTGGCATTAGTAAGCATACGGGCTAAACATTTAGTATAAGTCGGGTGTACCAAAGGCAATGTTCACATGGACCGCCTCCACCGTCAATTGCCATCCTACTGAGAAATATGGCTAATTGTTAGTGCGAAACTGGTGCTGCTGTAACACGATCCTTTAGGAAATGTTGTGTGATGCCTATCCTTACTATTTGTAGGGGAGTGAATGGAGCCGTGGAGATTTCACGGTGATGCCAAAGACTACCTTTAATCCGAACGCAATTTAGTCAATTTTAGTTTTGATTTCTGTATCTTATAGGCCTAGATGTAGCTAATTGAAGCTTATAAAGCATAAAAATCAAAAAAAGTCCAAAATCCTGAATGATCCGCGCAGCATTTTCACTTATTTTCCGTTTCTCTTGATGAAGGCTTGTATAGAAGAAATAAAAAAAATGAAGCAATTGAATACTATAAGATGGATGTTGGTCGGGGTAGTAGCCTTTGCGTTAGTTGGTTGCAAGCTGGAATCCCTACAAGACCCAATCATTGTCACCAATATTGAAAAGGAATTTTATATCAACCTTTGGGAAGAATTATATCCCAATACGCGCAATCTACGGATTGACTTACAAAGCATAAAAAATCAAGATTGCCTCAATTATGGTATCGACTATAAATGGGAGGCAGCTACCAACCAATTTGATCTAGAGATCAATGACATCACCTCTCCAGCAGATTGCCTTCCAGGTATAGGCCCCGCCAATGCCAAGATTGGTGTCGGAGATCTGAACAATCAGTTTTTCAAAATGAAAATCGGTTTAGGAGAAGCGGTGATCAATGAAGGCCAGCTAGTTGTTAGTGGTGATTCCTATACTTTGCAAATGGATACGGAGGAAGGGATCATCATTCCAGAGAAAGTTTTGCGGCGTGTTCCTAATAGCAGCGTCTGGGGTTTTGTGGCTTATCAAAACAATGCGGATCAATCTACCGCTAGCGACCTCTTAGGCCAGTTGAATACATTTGGCAATCCGATGGCCTTGACAGAAGGTAAATATGGTTACTTCTCTTTTCTGGATAATAAGTTGCTAGTCAGTGGTGCGCCAGAGACGGGCCAGGTTTCTAGTTTCATTATTGAATATGATGGTGATCAAAAAGCCATCCAAGAAGTCGTTGAAAACTTCAGAGCTAATCACTCAGGCAGTGTGAGCCTGAAAGTGCTTACCTCTACGGGAGAAGTCTTCTAATTTCCACTCTTTTCGACGCTCGCAAAGTATTCGAAGATTTGGCTAGGCTGATCTTCGAATACCTTGCGACCTCCTAGCTCCCTTCTCTTTGTCTTCCTTTCCACTCAAAGCTTGTGCATTTCGTTTATCGCCAGTGCATTTGTATATTACCGATATAAAGTACATTCTAAGGCCCTTTTACAATTCAGTCAACGATGCACGATTACGGTATCCTTTCGCTTTTCCCACCTCTAATTGCCATTGTCCTCGCTATACGAACCAAACAAGTCTTCATCTCCCTGTTATTTGGAATCTGGCTAGGCTGGGTCATCATCAATGGGGGAAATATCTTAACGGGTACTTTCGATACGGTGGAAGCCTTAGTACGTGTATTCGAAGACGCAGGAAATACACGTACGGTGATGTTTGCAGCGCTAGTGGGTGCACTAATCATCTTCATTCAGCGCTCAGGCGGGGTGGAGGGTTTCATCCTTGGAGTCAATCGGATTTTACAACGATATGAAGAAAAGCAAAGCGGTAGTAACAAAGTGATTGTGCAGTTTCTGGCCTGGTTAACCGGTGTGTTGATCTTTGTAGAATCCAGTATTTCAGTTTTGACAGTCGGTGCCCTGTATCGGCCCGTATTTGATCGTTTAGGAATCTCAAGAGAGAAGTTGGCTTATATTGCGGATTCCAGTTCCGCCCCAGCCAGTATCTTGATCCCCTTCAATGGTTGGGGGGCTTTCATCATGGGATTGCTGGTAGCAGAAGGCTTTAGCGATCCTTTTGCTACGATGTTCAAGGCCATGGCTTACAATTTCTACCCCATTCTAGCCCTGATCTTGGTTTTAGTAATCATCTTTAGCAAGAAAGACTTTGGCCCCATGGTCAAGGCGGAAAAACGAGTGCGGGAAACGGGCAAGCTGCTCAACGACAACTCCAAACCCATGGTTTCGGATGAATTGACGGAGGTGGAAACGGCAGAAGGGGTTACGCCGAAAGCCTTCAATATGATCATCCCCATTCTCACCATGGTATTATTAATGCCCGTCATGTTGGCCTACACCGGCTGGGAGACAGCCATAGCAGATCTACCGGGTGCTAGCACGGCTCGACAGCTATTTTACGCCATCGGAAAAGGTTCGGGATCGACCGCAGTACTAATCGCTGTCCTCGGCTCTACGCTCTTAGCCATGGTCTTGTATAAAGCCCAAGGTATTATGCGCTTTCGCGAAATGGTAGAACTTACCTTAAAAGGGATATCCGGTATGATGCCTTTGGCGCTATTGATGATGCTGGCTTTTGCTATTGGCGATGTATGTAAAAACCACCTAGGCACGGGCATCTATGTTGCCGGTGTAGTGGAAGGTTGGCTATCGCCAGGTCTAGTGCCGTTCTTGATCTTCCTGGTCGGTTGCTTTATTGCCTTTTCTACTGGTACCTCCTGGGGTACCTTCGGGATCATGATTCCCATCGCCGTACCCATGGCCCAGGAACTGGACGCCAATGTGTATGTGACTATTGCCGCGGCCCTGGGCGGGGGTGTCTTTGGAGACCATTGTTCACCAATATCTGATACTTCGATCCTTTCATCCATGGCATCCGCAACGGATCATATTGATCACGTAAGGACACAACTTCCTTATGCCATGATTGCAGGCGTTGGAGCCGCCCTTATTTACTTAATCATGGGCTTGCTCTGATTGGATTCTACTTCAGCAACTCGATGCGAATCCCATCGGAGTGCATGGAGTACAAGAGTCCAGATTGGATATTCACGCAACGGGATTTTGCTGTCTGGTTCGCCATATGAATAGGGCTAGTCAGCAAGGACTGAAGGTTGTACGCAAATAACTGGCCGTTTTTTACCCGATAGATCAATTGTTGGTCCAATATTTGGAAATTGGTGATTCCCCGAATGGGCACCATTTGTAGATATTGTCCAAAATTATTGAAGATGATCAGGCCTTTGGATGGATCATTCAGATAGACCCGGTCGGCACTGGCCACGATCTGCTCTGGCTCCGGAGGAGAAGGCAGTCCCAGGCTGAGATCACCACTACTTAGTAGTATCTCGCCCTTAGCGTTAAGCTTTTTCAGCTGTAAACTCGCTGCGTCATAAACCCACAACTTATTATCGTTGGAAAGTGCCACGGCCATAGGATCGCCTACCTCAGTGGTGAGGAGGTTAAGCTCTGCCGTTGGGTTGAGCGTACGATCCAGTATAACGATGGTTTGAAACTCTGGGTAAAAGAGCAGTAAATTAAAAGGATTGGAGGTGTCGATATAGGACAACTCCCCTAGGGTGTTGTTGTTGTAGCGAAACAACTCCTTCCCATTGGAATCAAATTGGATCAATTCATTAGCGGCATTGACCGCATAGATCCGTTTGAGTTTGTCAGTCGTGAAATAGGCATACTTCCCAGGAATCAGCTCCTGGATACTACCAACGACATCGGACGGTTGTGCAAATCCTACCCTAACATAAGCGATCAAGCAACTAAGGCTCAGCAGGCTTATTTGTAAGGTTCTGATTGCCGAATACTTTTCCTGCACCATTTTCAAAAAATTGAAGCTCCATGTTTTGACCGTCGAAGACGGCATAAGCGTAATCGAATAACCAGTCCCCCAGATTAATATAACGGCTTGTGCCGTTTTTTAGCACGTGATTAATGGGTAAGTGTCGGTGCCCAAAGACAAAATAGTCAGCAGGTGTCGTCTCAAGTTTTTGATTGGAATATATAATCAACCATTCTTTGTCCTCGCCATAGAATTCTTTACCGACGGGCTGGACAGAACGGCTTTTGCGTGACCAATAACTGGCTAAAGACACTCCGAAATTGGGATGCAGTCTTTCAAATAGCCATTGGCATACCGGATTGGCAAATACTTTTTTCAGGAATTTATACCCATGGTCTCCCGGGCCTAGGCCATCGCCATGCCCAATGAAGAAGGTCTTTCCATAAATTTCTCGTACGATCGGTTTCCGGTATATGGGAATCCCGAATTCCTCCTCAAAATAGCGAAACATCCACATATCATGATTCCCGGTAAAGAAATAAATCGCTATTCCAGCATCTCTTAGCTCCGCAAGCTTACCTAAAAGGCGAACGTATCCTTTTGGCACAACTGTCTGATATTCAAACCAAAAGTCAAATACATCCCCCACTAAATAGATCGCGTCCGCATCTGCTTTGATAAAATCCAGCCAACGCACAATCTTTTGCTCTCGCTCTCTGCTACTCAACTGCCCATCTACCCCCAAATGAAAGTCTGAAGCAAAATACGTCTTGCCTGGTTTTCTCATTAGCTATTTATTTCAGGGGAAAGTTAAGTAAAGGGTTTAAACTTTCAAAGGTGAGGTTGTATCAATGTAGGAATGGTCGGGTTATCGCCGATTGCGGTAGGGGACTTGGGGAGGCAAAATTTAGATATCTGAAGTTTCCTCGGACAGGGTGCCGCAAAACTTCGGGTATCTAGCCCAGCTTTTGCTGAAAAAAGCCTATTGCCTTTCCCATCATCTCCCCAAATAAAGGATTGGCCGTCACATGTCTCAACCATTCTTCCTGCTTTTGCTTACGATCCTCCTCATTGTCCTTGATACTTCCAATTTTTGATAAATCAACCGGGACATTTTCCCGCAAGGGTAAGGCTGCGTGCATCACCTCCTGCTCAATTTCAAAGAAAAGTTTCTGATCTACTGACACATACTCCTCCAGAAAATCAGCCACTCCTTTGATTGGCGTTGTTTCATCATGATGCGAGTGTGCAGCAAAAACAGGAGTTCCCCAGGCATCTAGCTGATCAAGCAGTTGGTTATTCTCTCGGATGATCTCTACAATCTCGGATGCCACGGAAAGGGGAAGGACGGGATATTTGTACGGATCAGGTCCATCGCCGGGTACGGCTTCCTTATCCATGAAGAAACTGATGGTCCATTCTACCCATTCACGATTTCCTATTTTATCTACCCATTTCCCCAGGGAGAGAGCGGCTGAAAAGAGGAACAAGCCTCCTCTGATTTGCCCAGGACTACGAAGTATCTTATTTAAACTCAGTGCTCCCCCAGTAGAAAACCCACCAATGGAAATCCGCCCTCCTAGCATTTCAGCCACTTCTACCGAATGATCTAAGGTAGCTCGCCAGAGCGTATCCAGCTGTTCGTCACGAATTAGGGCATCTGGTTCTCTTAGTCCATGTGCTGGCAAGAGCGGAAGAATAACATTCAAACCTTCTAGATAAAAGGATTCGGCCACCGCCTGCATATAGAAGGGAGAATCCGTGAAGCCATGGGTCAAAATGATCACATCGGCAGTGGGCTCGCCATGATAAAGAATCCGTGGGCCATTGCCAGGTCGGAGTTTGGGGTGATCAAAATAGAATCCCGAAATATTACAGGGAATGGGTTGATTCACTTCCGACAAGAGTCTTGGCTCTACAACGTGATCACCTCCTTTATTCAAGCGTTGCTCATAGTGAGCGGCAAACGTTCTCCAAATGTTTTCGGGTAGTGTCATCATAATTATTTTCGATCACAAGCTAGTAAAATAGTTCTGATAGTTCCCATTAGCCAGTTCTTGATTAAAAGCCTTTCCTATAGACGTAATCACCTCATCCGTCACTTCATTTCCTCGCTCCAAAAGGTCAACACTAAAACTTAATTGCTCCCCTTCTGCCCAGTAGCTAATCGTGAATCGCTTGTCCTCATGAACAAACTTCAGGTATTCAAAACTCTCCGTGTGTTCTTCCTGGATGGCATCCGGAGACAAGGCCAGCTTTTCTTTGACAAACTCACCAAAATGTGGCAACAATTCTTCTGACACGGGTTTCAGGCTAAAACGCTTATCCCCGGGATCACGAAACCACCCTTGCCAAAAGGGAGCTTGATCTAGCTGTCTCGCCACTAATCGGTAACCTCCATCTGTCAATTTTTCCCAGTCGTAATAGGTCCTAAACCAATCCGGATTAATCAATTCATATTCGGGAAGTCGAGTCGAATTTTGATCAATAGGCAAGACGTAAGGTGCTCCATCTTTAAGGGGATATATCATTAAGCCGTAATTATAGCGCATGCGATCTACCTCATCCGATTTGCTGCCGATCAGCACGATCTGTTGCTCATCTGGTGATAATCCTTGAGCGCCATTACTTGTATGGGGATAGAAATCATCGACCAAGCGTTTCATTCGAGGAATGGAAAATAGGGTAAGATCTGAGAGCCTAAGTAACTTTTCCTGGCCGATTAACAGGTGCGAGCTACCCTTCAGCTCCAAGGAAGCATCGCGATCATCCGTTCGGTATATCGTCCATTGAGGTTGCATCATTTCTGGCGATGCCCCAATTGGCTGCAAAGTCAGGAAATCGTCACCATGCGGCAGCAAGGGCGTAGATTCCAATTGACCTTCCTTCTCAGACCAAAGATATGCGGACCGCCCTATGGTTAGCAGTGAAGGCTTGGGTGCTTCAGATAGGATATAAACCTTCCACAGATTGTCATAGGCAGCTTCAGCAGGCAAAGGCAACGGTTTTCCTCCGAACTGTACTTTGTACTTCGTAATAGTGTTCTTCCTTCGGCTAGCCGTATTAATATCATAGCGACTGGAAGTCTGGGTTCTAGACGTGATCGTAAAGGAACCATGCTCTACCGAATGTCCATTCGTCGTCCCTGACTTTCGGCAACCGAAAAAGGAAAGAAAGCTAAAACTGGCCATGATGAGTAGGATTTGAAAGTAGTCCGTGTTTTTTGCCATAAGGCGACCTTATTTATGATCAAGATAACAAGATGTGTCTTGATTATTACGCTTCTAACCTTTTTCTTTAGCCTGTCATCTTTATCGTTAAATTATTACCCTTTTTCCACCACAATTCCGCATTTTCGCAGCGTCAAACAAAAACATTGAGACATGTCATTTGATACAGAGACCGTACAGGCTCAAAATAGCTGGGTTATCATCGATTTTGATAGCACCTTTATGCAGGTGGAAGCCTTGGAGGAACTGGCAGAAATCGTGCTAAAGGATGCAGCGAATAAGGATGAAATCGTAGATGAGATCAAGAAGATCACATCCTTGGGAGTAGATGGGAAAATAACCTTTAACGATTCGCTGACCCGACGCTTAGGTTTGCTTAAAGTACATCGCAGCCATTTGGAAAAGTTGGTGCGGCGGATGAAAAAGAAAGTTTCTGTTTCCTTCTCTCGTAACAAAGCTTTCTTCAAGAAAAATAAGGGACGAGTTTATATTGTTTCTAATGGCTTCAAGGATTTCATTGATCCCATTGTACAAGCTTACGATATCGATCCCGACTACGTTTTAGCCAATACTTTCGTCTATGATGATGAAGGATGGGTAACCGACTTTGATCAGGAAAACTATCTGGCGCACAGTAAAGGGAAATCAAGGACCCTGAAGGCGCTTGGTTTAGATGGTAAGATCATGGTAATCGGAGATGCCTATACCGATTTTGAGATGGTAGAAGCAGGAATCGCCCATCAGTTCTTCGCTTTTACGGAAAACGTGCTGCGTGAGAACATCCTAGATAAAGCAGATCATATCACGCCCTCCTTTGATGAGTTCTTATACGTTAACCAGATGCCTCGTGCGCTATCTTATCCAAAGAATCGCATCCAGGTGTTGTTGATGGAAGGTGTACATGAGGATGCCGCGGCGGTATTCGAGGGAGAAGGGTATGATGTGAAGCTCCTGAAAGATTCAATCACGGAAAAAGAACTGTCGAAAAAGCTCAAGAAGGCCTCTATTTTAGGTGTTTTACCTAAGACTCCAATCACTAAGAGCCTCTTGGAAAATGCTAGCCGACTAATGGCGATCTGCGTTTTCGGCAACGGTACCAGTCAGGTAGACCTTGGTGCCTGTGCTGATAAGGGGGTGATTGTCTTTAATGCTCCCTACACCAATACTCGGTCGGTCGTAGAATTGGCAATCGGACAAATCATTATGCTGCTTCGTCGCATACCCGTATACGACAAGCGAATGAAGGCAGGTAGCTGGGATAGAAGTGGACATAGTGGATTTGAATTGAGGGGAAAAAAATTGGGGATTATCGGTTATGGTCATTCCGGACAGCAGCTTTCTATCTTGGCGGAAGCGCTAGGAATGGATGTTTTCTTCTATGATATAGTGGAAAAGCCTGCGCTCGGTAAAGCTGTAAAGTGCCAAAGTCTCAAAGAATTGATCCGTAAATCAAACGTAGTTTCGATCAATGTAGATAACCGTCCAGAAAACGAAGGATTCTTTGATCGCTTGGCTTTCAATGCTATGCAAGACAATAGCGTCCTCATCAATCTATGTAATGGACAGGCGGTAGAAATGGAGGCCCTGCTGGAGAACCTGAAAACAGGTAAGTTACTCGGAGCAGGAGTGGACGTTTTCCCTCAGCACCCATTTGATGAGCAGGTGGATTTCAGGACTGAACTAAGTGCTTTCGAGAATGTGATCTTGACCCCATACATCGGTGGACGCACCTTGGAAGCTCAGACTGACACTGCCGCTTTCGTCCCGAATAAGATCATTGAGTATATCAACACGGGAAGTTCCGCACAAAGTCTCAACTTCCCGCGTTTGCAGCTACCAAAGCTCAAGAACGCTCACCGATTGATTCATATCCATGAGAACCGCCCTGGATTATTAGCTAATATCAATAGTGTTTTAGCTAAGCACAAGATCAATATTCTTGGTCAATACCTGAAGACCAATAATCATATCGGGTATGTGATCACAGATATCAATAAGAAGTACAGTGAGGAAGTATTGACCGATCTGAAGGAGATTGATCATACCATTAAGTTTAGAATCCTGTACTAGCAGGAGGTTAAACCTAGCATTGGACGCCCCGTATCGGTTTTCACTGATACGGGGCGTCTCATTTTACGTTCTCGGAATACATGGTACTACCAGGAGATCAGCACCCAGTATCATAAATTATTCACTTCTACTGGCCGATCCTGGCCTTTTGTTCCAATTCATCATCTCTGCCGTGACGAAAGTCAGCGCCTGCCGCCATGCCTCAGTCAACTTTTCTGTATGGAATTCTCCCAGTTCCTCCTCGATGGTCTCAATCAACAATTGCTGTACTAAAGGGTAATGCTCTGGTTTAACGCCGTACTTTTCATGGCTCTTGCCTAACCTTCTCAGCCCCATCTGCAGGAATTCCGGTCGACTTAGGGAATAGACAATCCCCCCTAGCATATGCGTCAGCAAGCGCTCCTGACCTGACATATCTTTTCGGAATAACGCTCTCAAGGCCGGCGCTTTCTCAAACACTTTCTCATAAAATCGCTTGGCAAACCCGACTTCATTCTTCAACACGAAATCCAGAGAGGATTGAAGCTCTAAATTCATGTCCACCCCCACAAAGCCCTTTAGTTCGAAGAGTTCAAAGGCCGCCTCCTTACCGGCAAGGCACTTGACGATAGTCCTACCGATATCCAATGTTCCATTAGGCAAGCCTTCAAGGATAGTTCTCGAAATTAGGGTTTTTGCCTTGGCTTCCTTGGTACATCCTTGAATTCTACTAGCCACATTTACCGGATCTCCTACTACCGTAAATTGCCGATGCTTTGGATGCCCAAGATGTCCAATAAAGGCTCGGCCATAGTTGAGTCCAATCCCCACCTCAAATTCAGTGGCAAAATCCTTTAGTTCAAAGTGGTTCAGTCGCTCAATGGCGTAATGCATACCCAATGCCGCTCGAACAGCATCCATGGTGTTCTTCTGCCTAGTACCTCCACTCGTACCGAATATCCCCACTATCTCATCTCCTACATATTGGTAGATGATACCATTATTCATCAAGATAGGATCTCCTAAAACCGTATAGAAGCGGTTAAGCATATGGGCCATATCGAACACCATATTCTCGGAGGTGATTCTTGTGAAATTTCGAAGATCACAGAAGAGAATAACAATGTTCCGTTCTTCTGCCTCCCCTTCCGGAATAGTCTCCAATTGCAGCTTATTGACTTCGGCACTGCTCCACACTAATCTTTGCACCTCGACATGTCCATTCACATGAGCTTGGCAAGCTAGTCGGATGGATGGATCCCATTTGCGCAGGTGAGCCGTGTTTCTTTCGACGGCCGTACGCTCAGACAGATTGCGATGGCCCTCAATCACACGAACGCGGCAAGTGGTACATTTCCCATGGCCTCCACATTCATGGAGGTGAGGGATTTGGTTATCCATCGAGATCTCCAGTAGAGAAGAATGCGTATTCTTCACCCTCACTTTTTGATTAATACTACTGTACATGACGCTAGCCCTTTTGTGCCTGCGTCGAGACCCGAGCTTAGCCTCGAGCTGGGATTGTCTGTGAATCATGGTTTTCATTTAGTTATCGAGTTGGGTTAAAGTAGCTTGTAGTATCTTGTCCAATCCCCACCTCAGTAATTCCATCGATTGCTCGTCTCCTAGCCGGCAAACGTCTTTAGTGACGATTAAAGCTTCCATTCCCATCAAAACCGTAGCGATATGGATAAGATTTCTAATCTCTGAATTTTCAGTGCCTAATTTCTCCTTTTGGAAAACCAAATTCATAGTGCTGACCCGTCTGGCACCACGCTTAGTCTCCGGTGACTCTCCTGCAATAGCAATACTGAGAAATTTCCGAAAGGCTGCTTCATTGTCAATGGAAAAACGATTGATGTACTCCTGAATCTCGAGGATCATCTCTTGGACCGGAAGATGTTTGTGCGCTTCATAGATTTCTTCTGGACTTTGAATATTCAAGTCCAGCGCAACTTCGGCCGATAACGCTTCCAAACTAGAGTAGTATCGATAAATTGTGGCACGTGATACCCCCGAAGCGCTAGCGACATCTTCCAGCGTAAATGACTGGCCTTGCGCTAAAAACTGCTGCGCACTCTTGATGATCTTATTCCTGGTTTTCAGCTTCTGATTAATCCTTCCTGTGTCTACATATTTTTCACTCATGAGACAAATATCTCATAAAACTTGCACTTTTCAAAGTTCTAGCCTATATTTGTGAGACAAAAATCTCATAAATGAAAACATCTAACACCAGATGGGTACTGGGTCACAAGGTGACCTCCTACCCTACTTCCGGAGACTATGACTTAATGATGGCTGAAACCCCAGCTCATGTACCCGGTCCTCCTCCTCATATGCACAATAGCTATGAAGAGTCCTTTATCATTGTAGAAGGAGAAATGGAATTCTTCGTAAATGGTGAGACTATAGTAGTCAAAGCAGGAGAATCCCTTGACGTTCCAGCACGAACGCTGCATACCTTTAACAACAAAAGCGATAAGCCTTGTAAATGGGTTAACATTCACAGCCCTAAGGGCTTCCTAGACTTTTTTGAGGTGATTGGTATTCCAGCTGAGGAAGAAAACGCCCAGGAGAGATCCAGTCAGCCCAGTATTATCCAGAAGGTCATTGCACAAGCTGTCGATTTTGATATGAATATCGGACAGTAGCCGATCCAATTAGGTCTTCAGGTAGTTGGACTAGCACCTATTTGCCCCACTCTACTTGAATAACCTCAAAAACCATTGCAAAACCCAAATGAAAAGGCCTTGTAAACGTTCTGTTTGCAGGGCCTTTATCTCTTCCAAGAGATGAAGGTGTTCCAAAGTAAAGGAACACGATTTTCTTGTATACCGCTTACAGGAGAAAATACTGCCTAGTCGTCAACAGCCTGCCCAACTAATTGCTTAAACTGCCAGCCAGTTTTATCTCCCCAAGCATTTCTGGTTTGTTTTAAGATAACACCAATAATCTCTTCCTTAGGATCAGCGAAATACTGTGTATTAAAGGCTCCCCCCCAACTAAAAGTTCCAATACTACCCTCACCCCCTTTATCCTGTCCCTTTTTAGTGACAACACTAAAAGCCAAGCCATAATAACTCCCACCATTACCCCACAGATCACCAATATGGTTGCCCATGACAGATTGAACCGTAGTTCTGCTTAAAAACCGAGTGCCATTCAACTCTCCCCCATTGAGGTACATCTGTAAAAAGGTGGCATAATCTTTAGCTGTACTAGATAAACCTGCCCCACCCGAACAAATTGTCTTGGAACCACTAAGTGGATAATTAGGATCAAAGGTTCCCTGTATAGTCGATTTCTTCCAAGACTTACCAGCAGGTTCTAGTAAGGCCACTAGTCGATCTGCCTTCTCTGGTGGTAAATAAAAATGGGTATCATTCATGCCCAAAGGTTCAAACAAACGCGTTTGCAAAAATTCATCGAATGACATTCCTGAAACGATTTCGATAAAATAACCCAATACATCCAAGCCCATGCTGTACAAATATTTTTCGCCAGGATTGAAATGCAGCGGAACTTGGGCCACTCGCTTGATGTTTTCGGCAGTTGTTAATGGAGTTATAGAGGAAACTTCTCGAACGCCTTCTTTTTGGAATAGCATCTGGAAACGCTCGTCAGGATCAATGAAACCGTACCCTATTCCAGAGGTATGAGTTAACAAATGTCGAATCGTGATCTCCCGTTCCGCAGGTACAGTGGTATAAGTGGTATCACTGTACTGGAATTTCTTTAAGACCTTAGGATTCTTAAACTCAGGAATCCATCTAGAGATGGGGTCATCCAATCTAAAATGCCCCTCTTCCCATAGCATCATAACGGCCGTCGCTGTAATAGCTTTGGTTTGAGAAGCAATCCTAAAAATATGGTCTGTCCGCAGCGGTTCCTTACCTGCTTCATCTGCCATCCCAAAAGCTTTATGATGCACAATCTTACCTTTCCTGGCTACAAGAACGACTGCCCCCGGTATATCCCCATTAGCAATCGCTTGTTCGCAAACTCTATCTATTCGAGCTAGCCGTTCAGCACACATGCCTACCGATTCTGGCGAAGCATTTGAAAGAAGCAGTGATTTTTGGCTGGATGATGTCTGTGTCCAGCAGAAGATTGGAAGGATCAAAAAGAGGATGTAGAATTGTCTTTTCATTTTGTTGAATGTTGATTAGTAAACTACCAGAAACTCAAAAGGGTACTTCTTGCTCCTACAACAGAGCACATCCTGTGGATTCTGTAAGTTAATACCTTAAAACAAAATGGGAATTCTCTTCAGCGTTTAAAAAAATAAAATCAGGCTGCTAGCAGCGGCCTGCAATGATCTCATCTCCGCCATTTGTGATCAAGAAGTACTATTATTCGCAGCTTCAATAACCCTAGTCAATTTAGCGAGGCCCTGCGGAGCGCTTGTTTCGAACATACCCATGGCGCCTGCCAGATCCTTCGCCTTCTCCCCTACCAGACTAAGTCGTTGGGTAATTTGGGTACGTTCAGGAGCAAGGGCTTCCATATGCATTTCATTGACAAAAATGGCTCCTGGGACGGGCATCTCGATTCTAGCTGAGCTTTCGGGCTCCA
>CAJXPD010000214.1 GCA_913057785.1 uncultured Lewinella sp.
TCCGCTTCTGTTTTTTCTACTAATATTGATCATGCCATCGCCATAGCCCAGCAATTGGAAGCCGGTGCCATCAGTATCAATGATGGCAGCTTAACCAACCGCGTTTTTGACGCAGAAAAGAATTCCTTCAAACAATCCGGTATCAATGGTTCCAGGATGGGTGACGCTGGTTTTCTTCGCTTCTTCCGGAAGAAGGCCATGTTGATCCAAGAAGGAAAGCCGGCCACCATGGCTTCCTTCGAGGAAAGGACTTCCTAAGCATTCCGATGGGATGCAGATACCATACCTAAAGGCATGGATGCATTCCTGATTCGATGGCTAGGTATATGTAACCCCTAAAGGGGTTGGTTGGAATAAGGAAGCCATATTGCAGGGCCAGTCCTGAAGGAGTTAAATAGGCATTTCTACGCTACAGATGGAAAACTGGTGGCTAGTTGATGTATCCCCAAAGGGGTTGAAATAAGCACGCCATATTGCAAGGCCAGTCCCGTAGGGACTAAATCTGACTAGCCATGATAAGGGTGGGGAAATTTGTGCCGGCAGGTACAATATATAATTCCGTTCGGTGAGCTGTTGATCTGTGGATAATGGAAATGGGAACAAAATCACTAGTCGAAACAATGTTCTAATCCAAAAAAATCTTCACCAATTGCTTACCTACATTTTTGCGCTCAAACAGGCGATTTAAAGCAATCGGCATGTTTTCCAAGCCTTCCAGTATATCTTCTTGATATTGCAACTTACCTTCCGTAATCCATTGGGCCAGGTCTGCCTCCGCTTTCGGGAAATGAGGTTCAAAGTCATAAATAAAGAAGCCCTCCATCCGGCTGCGCGTGGCCCCTATTTTGTGCCAATTCTGCAAAGCATAAGAAGCAGAGTGTAAATCCTGGTATTGTGAAATTCGTCCACAACACACTACTCGGGCATAACGTCTTAAGTGCAATAGCGCTTGATCCAGCATTTCACCCCCCACATTGTCAAAATACACATCAATTCCTTCTGGAAAGTAATGGGTTATACGTTCAGAAACATCTTCCTTTAGGTAGTTAATGGCTCCGTCGTAGCCTAATTTTTCTGTCAACAGATTACACTTTTCATCTGTGCTGGCCAGTCCAATCGCGCTAGCCCCTTTGATACGGGCCAAATGCCCTAGATTTGAGCCTACTCCTCCAGCTGCTGCAGAAACCAACACTCGATCTCCCTTCTTCAATTGACCTACCTCGTACAGACCAAAATAGGATGTAAACCCCGTCATACCTAGCACGCCTAAAGCGGTTGAATAAGGCAAGCTGCGCTGCCGAACCTTATACATCATGTAGTAAGGCGAGCCATCACATACAACATACTCCTGCCAACCACATTTACCTTGTACAATATCACCCACTTGAAAATCAGGGTGACGGCTTTGTATGACCTCCCCTACCCCGCGCCCACGCATGAGATCACCAATCTGCAAGGGTTGTTCGATGCCGGCTCCATCGAGCATATAGAATTTCATCACCGGTGCCAATGATAGGTAGAGGACACGGATTAAGAATTGGCCTTCTTGCAAATCAGGAATATTCACCTCCTGTAAGGCGAGATCACTGCTTTTAATGAGATCCCCAGGGCGAGCAGCCAAAACGAGTCGTCGATTTTTCAAGTTGCAGAATTTAATAAGATTAGGGTAATACGAAGAGGGAATCTGGCAGGCTTTCATTGACTTCGAAGTCCGTCCAAAAGACTTCGTTGGCCAATACCCCTTCATAGTACAATTCTACCCTTCCTGACTGTAACCATGGGTAATCTGGCTTGCTGAAGAATTCAGAATAGATGCGTTCATGCCATCCTCTGGGTGTCTGGAAGCCCACCTTGACAATCTTATATTCCTCTTGTTCAATTCCAAAAAAGGTTTCCCCTTGCTTAGGATCAATTACCTTAATCCAGTGTACCTGCTCGTCTTTCACTGTATCAATCCCTACGAGTTCCAGTTGGTAGCCGTCGTCCAGGGCGTGACGGATAGCGCCGTAGCCAAAGTTGGATGCCCAGCGCTGATCAGCTGCGGATGACTCTTGCTTTCCCGATAGATCATAGGTATTTTGTCCATCAAAGGTTACGACAAAAACAGGCCTTTCCTCTCGGAAAGATTCGATGCGAACTTTCCCATTCGCCGCATGAGCATCGGTCTTGGTACGTTCAAAGACACGCCACATGTTGTGCTTTTCATGCTGAAAGGCAGTATCTCCTTGATAGAATACCGCACGGCCGATTAGACTTAATGAGGTGGGCCTTTGCCAAAATTCTCCTCCTGCCTTTTCATGTGCCAATTGCATGATTTGCTCGACCGTTAATGGCTTATCATCGGTCTCTTTCTCTGCAGATTGGCAAGCGCAAAGCCACAAGAAAACACTGGCAAGCAAGAGGAATCCAATCTTTTTCATAGTCCCGTAATTTGAAGGCATTTGCTCGGCACACTAGGCCAGCTGCCTTATTCTAGGAATAAAGATCATCACGAAGAGTGCTGATAAAATATGTAAGAAACTAACGATGACGAATACGGGAGAATAAGACATGGTGTCTATCATATAACCAATCAAGGGCGTGAATAGCATCGCCCCAAAACTTCCTGCCGATCCCGAGATTCCCCACACGGAGGCAGCTTCCTTAGCAGGAAAAAGATCGATCGGTAAGGTAAATAATGCTGATTGTTTGAACTGTGTGGCAAACAAGGCAAAACTGATTAGGGCGATGGCGACATAGGGCGAGTCTACATACAAACAGCCTAGTACTGGAACCACAAATATAGCCCCAAACCAAATTACCCATTTCCTCGAGGCATCCAGGCTTCTTCCACCTTTCATTAACTTTTCACCCGTCCAACCTCCCAAAAAGCTCCCTACATCCGCCATTAAAAAAGGAATCCAGGCAAACAGACCAATTTGAACCAAATTGAATCCTTTGACATCGGTCAAATACGAAGGAAGCCAGAAAACGAAAAAATAGAACGCACCGTCTGAAATAAACCGAGACAAGGCTAGCCCCCATACTTCACGGTGTTGAAAGAAAGACCACCAACTCATGCTGCCTCCGTCCTCTTCCGTGGCTCTACTTTCCAGGATATAGGCTTTTTCTGAGGGAGAAATCCGCGGATGTTGCGTTGGGGAATAGTAAATCCATCGCCATAGGATAAGCCAAAGAAAACCGATGGCTCCTGTAATGACGAAGGCCATCTTCCATCCTATGGCTAAGATCAAGGCTGCCATCAAAGGCGGGGCAATAATCGCCCCCATCCCAGGCCCCATGTTCAAGATCCCCACCGCTTTACTTCTCTCCACCTTGGGAAACCATTCTGCAATAGCTTTCATCGCTGCCGGATAATTGGCCGCCTCTCCAATGCCCAATAAAAACCGAAAAGCGCCCAAACTATATAATCCTCGACCAAAAGCATGCAGCATATTCGCAATGGACCACCAAACTACTGCTATCGAAAAGCCGCGTTTGGTTCCGATCACATCGATGACTCTCCCAGATACCATCTGCATGATGGCATAAGCCAGCAGAAAGGCACTAACGATCCAACCGTAATCTTCATTCGACAATCCGAGATCCTCTCGAATATAGGGTGCTGCGACAGACAGCGCTTGTCTGTCGATGTAATTGATTGTGGTAGCCAGGAAAATGGTGCCAATGATCCACCAGCGCAAGTTCTTAATATGATGATTCGACTTATCGACCACCGACCTTTGCTTTCTCTTTGTCCTTCATAAAAGTCTTGAATACGGTCCAAGAGGTTTCATTAGGGCGAGGGTCATCCAAAGGAGGAGGTGTCATATAGGTCGGATAGCGTTCCTGGATGGCAGCTTTCAAAGCCGGCCAGATCTCCTCCTCGTCAAAGGTGCTAAATCCGGTGGCGTTAAAGACCATAATCCCTGCTCGATCTCCCATTTGCATCCAGGGAAGCCATTGCGCTACTCTCGACCAGGAGATATTGGATTGGGTCAAAGCGGCAATTTTCGAATTTTCAATCTCCTCAGCTTTATAATAGGTATTGAAAATCTCCATGGCATGGTAGGCTCCTCCAATGTAGGCTTGGAATTCGCTTCCGAGTGGATTGGAGTAAAACAATGGAATCTCCGCCGAGGAAACCATGACATCACCGTACTTACGCATAGCTACTCTTGCCGTAGATTTTCCGGAATCATCCTTTTCATAGGAATAGGCCCGCATGTTTACCGGATCATTTGCGACATGAACCACAGGTACCTCCTGTCCTGACCAAGGGTTCTTCCAAACGTCCATAATCTCGTTCGTTTCAGGATCAAGATAAAACATAACCTCCCTTGAAACGCTTCTGAATCCACGGCCTCGAGTGTCATCTTCCTTAACTGAACATTGGCGGGTATTAATACCAATCACATTAAATAGGTGCCGATCTTTTTCTCCAGGGACACGGCTATACGCTCTTCCTTCCCACATGCCAAAACGCGTTTTACCCGCTTCGATCGTACCACAAGTGGTTTTCTGTCGGGTCAAAATGGCATCACGCCCAGTGATGACGGTTTCTTGGGCCGTCAGGCTTCCTCCCATCAAGAGGAGGAAAGCGAAGCATTGAATAATTCTATTCATCTGTTTAAATTATTTCCGCAGTCTTGCAATTTGCAGAAATAATTCTGCACAGCTGCAACCACTGCGTTCTCGCAAGATTTTCTTTAATCCTCCCTTGTGAGGTTGTGATTAAACAACATCATGCTTGTTTCATAATATTGGATTGAAGGATAAGTCTATTGTTTCGGATTCATTTTCTTGAAATAGGTCCAGCTGGTTTCGTTAGGGCTGGTAAACTCTGTGGGAGAATGCCGGTATTCCGGCTTGTTAGCCATCACATATTCTGTCAAAACCTTTGGCATTTGGTCATAGTCGGTCTCCATGAGTTTATAGCCCGCTCCCTGATAGACCATGTTACCGGGTCGTTGTCCCATTTTCAGCCAAGGTAGCCAGGGGCCAAGGCGGGTCCAGGAGATGGTGCAATCAATGCTATTCTGGTTGGGATCATTCATATCCTTTTCAGAGAAGAAAAACTGAAAAAGCTCAGCCGCCTCATAGTCATCAGATTGCGAACTCTCTGGATATTCAGTAGTACTAAGCGGAGAAGGATACTTCAGGAAAATATCCGCATTCATACAGATCATGTCCTCTCCGAATTTATTGTGATTCACTCCCCACTTGCCAAAACGTCCTTCCAACTGCTGTTTTTGGTTAACAGGTGAATTCCAGACGTGCAAGACATCGACCGTTTCTCCGGTATATGGATTTTCAAACTGCTCCAATACCTCCCCGGTTTTTAAGTCCGTATATAACAGGACCTCATTGGTCAACAGTTCATAATCGTGTTCTCCCTTCTTGATGGAACGGGCAATATTATACATCTGAAATCCCATCAACGGCTTATCACGTTCGCCATCTACGAAGCCGTAGATCTTTCCATTAGCATAGTAGATTACCTCTTCATTATCCTGTAATGATCCTCGCACTTTTACAAAAGCAGTCAAGTTATCGGCAGGGGCATCCAAGTCTAAATTCAAAGAGGCAGCTTCAGTCGGTTCATCTCCCCCACCTTCAGTAGCGGTGGGCTGGCATGCTATGCCAAAGAGTGCTAAGGCTAGAAAAAGAAGCGTATTTTTTTTCATAAATGCGATGATTGAAAAGAGATTTTTTACTAAAAAAAAATGGTTCTCTGACAATTTTTGTGCTTTGGAGTCATCCTTTTAGCTAAAAGTCTTGCTTCCTCTAGGCGCAATTCTTCCAGCTAAAACGCTGACCAAAAAATTGTCAGAGAACGAAAAAAGTACAGGGTATTCCAAACGTTTTGGAATACCCTATTCAATTTATGCAATTAATTACTTAGAAATCATATCCTAAAGTGATCAATACTCGTCTTGGAATCTGAGAAATACCGAAGCCCAGTACATTGTTGAAATCTGGCGTCTTCTGTTTTTGTACTAAGACCGAATCATTGGTGCTACCCAAAACGAATTGCTGGGGAGCAGAACCATCAAACAAGTTCTTGACGCGGATACCAAGTCTTAGACTGGTGCCATTGTCCATCGGCCAGTTGGCGTATATATTACCATTGGCGATGGTTAGATCAGGTGTATCGTACAAGTTCAAAGCCCCCACCTTTCGACCAGAGTAATTCACCATATCAAAGCCAATGCCCCAATACTTTCCGCGGTATCCTGCGTTGAAAGCAAAGATAAAGGTTGGTGTATTGTGAACCTGGTTGCCCGTTACGTCGATCGCATAGTTATTATTGGCTGGATCCAGCTCCACCAACTGTAATCCGAATAGATTGTTGATGTTGGCTTCTGGAATGTCTGGTGTATCAGGATCATCATCATGATCGATTTTATCCAGGGCGATCTCCAATCCATCGTACTGAGATCTTTGATAGGTCATACTCGTGCGGAATAGCAATCCCTTAACCTCAGAAGGCGCATAAGTGATCTGTAACTCACCCCCTTGCACGGTATTCTTACCCACTGGCTGAACAACGAAAGTTTGTCCGCCACTTGCGCTCGGATCAAACACAGAAGCCAAGCGGTTGTTGATTACGGTATTAAATAGTCCAATATCAAAGCCCAAGTCACCAACACCAGCTCTATACCCTAACTCTGTGTTGATCACAATCTCATTCTTCTCAGGAAGTGGTGTGGCTAGGCCTACTGAAGGTAAGGAGAACGCTCTCAAGAAACTACCGTATACAGCAGATCTAGGGCCAAGCAAGTAGTTCAAGCCGATAGAGCCAGAGAAATCAGAAAAATCTAACTCATTCTCCTGCAGCTCCGCAGGGTCATAATCCAAACCGTCAATTTCCTCTGGATCATTGTTAAAAAAGCCAGTCATGCGGTCATAACGGATACCGACATTGATACTCAATTTATCATTGAATACCATTTCATCTCCAGCGAAGAAACTGGTCACACTTTCCTCTTGGTGAGAGGTGGTACTGGACAAGGAGAACCGATTAGGTGGAGGGGTACCTGGAGGGCCAAACCAAGAATAAGTTGGTCTTGGATCTACGTTGGAATTGTACCAGTGCAAACCTCCAAAACGGTCATACTTCGCATCACTGTAGTAAAAACCAGCACTAATGTTATGTGTAGCCGTTCCACTTTTTACAGTGTATTGCAATCTTGTTTCGTTAACGAGGTCATTGATTTGTCCGTTTGAGTTCGCATTCAAACGAAGGATGTTACTGTTTGCCGTGTAGAAAGAACTAAAAGTAATCTCATTTTGGTCTCTCCAGTCAAATGCCTGGACCCGAAATTTTTCTACCAATCTCCACCCATTACCTAGATCAATATCGGCTGTAATGCCTACATGACCACCTATTACCTCTTCTCGGTTATCTTCAGCTTGGTTCTGAGTGATCTCATTGCCATTCACATCCAATATCGGACTAGTGAATTGAATGGGGGCAAACACGCTCGTCCTAAGGGTAGACTCAAAATCCACCTGGCTGTTATCGGGGTAAAAAGTATTATGTGTTTCCCATCCATCTGCCAACTCTCCCGTTCCAAGATCATAGGGAACGTCAGTAAGGTTGTTGAACTGATTATTTCCCCACATACCATAAACCCGGATAGAGCTAGTAGGTGAGATTAAATAGTCCAGATTGGCTCGAAATTGGGTACCCTTATCTTTTTGTGCCCACTCTTTATAACCAGAGTCCTCCATTAAATAACCTCCAATGTTAAACCTGAGATTATCCGCAAGTGGTCCATTCAGATTGAAGTCTGCTCTGTAGTCAAAATCACCGCTGAATTGATGATCATCGCCTACTATGTTATTGAATCGGGTAAAGGAGACATGACCACCAATCTCTTCCCCTCCTGTTTTCGTGATAATATTCACGGCGCCAGCAGCGGCAGCACGTCCGAAGAGCGTCGCACCACTACCTCTTACGACCTCAATCCGCTCCACATTTTTATCCAAACCGTGGAATTCCGCTACACCCGCAGAACGGGCTGCAAAACCGGATAGGGGTAGTCCATCCATGAGCGTGGTTACGTAGGTATTACCAGAAGGGAAACCCCTGATATTGAAAGCAGATTTTCTCCCCTGGCTATTCTCAACGGTAACTCCAGGAATAGATTGGATCGCCTCCCCGAAAGATTCAGGTTGTTCGGCTTGCAAAGCTTCAGCACCAATGGTACTAATGGCGGTAGTCGTCTGTATCTTTCGGATAGGTTGTCGAGTTGCAGTTACAACGATATCGGATAATCGTGTAGCATCTTCGGATAGTACAACATCCATCGTGGAACCACTCCCTACAACTAGTTCTTGACTGATCATCCCGACATAAGAAATGATCAATATATCTCCTTCGCTGGCTTGAATTTGGTAGACTCCATCTGCGTCCGTCACCGTTCCCACCGTACTACCTTTTACAATCACATTCACCCCCAACAAACCTGCTGTGGGGTCCTCATCAGAAGTAATCTTGCCACTGATAGTTCCTTGGCCAAAACCAAAGTTGGTGAGGCTTAGACCGAGCAGTAGCAAAAAGAAGGTTTTAAAGTGATTAAGTCTCATAAGCAATCAATTTTGAGCTTTGTAATCCTGTTTTTTATGGCAGATTATTGTTGATGATCTAGGGTTCGCCTTACAAACATAAAAAATTAATTTCGTTAATTATTAATATAGTTAACTATATTTTTTCTGCGATACCCCGGCAAATGCAGTCATTAATTTCAGGATTATGCCGAAATTCAAAACTTATGATGGATTTACTTTTTTTCTCGACTCAATTAATTAACTTTGTTAACAGTTAATCTAATTAACCATTATAGGTCATTCAAAAAACAATACGATGGTAGAACTAAAGCTCTTCCCAAAGCACACTGGAATATGGGACGGCACCTATACTCGAATCGGTGCAGATGGCAACCTCATTGACAAATGGCGAAGTAGATTAACGATCCGAATGCTACCTGAGAACAAGTATCATCAAGTAAATCAGTACTTTTGGGACGATGGTTTCGAGGAATGTTTGGACTTTGGCATTTGCCCATTCAACGAAAAAGGGGAATTGATTTTTGAGAATCCACGGCTCTCCGGAAAGGCATGGGAAACAGGGCGAAGTGTAGTCCTAATTTGGGAGTACAAGCATCGTCCAGGGCTTACGCTGTTCGAACAGATCGACCTCATCGGTAATGATGATCATCGAGTCCGGGTTTGGAAGTGGACTGAAAATGACAACTTCCTTGGGATTACCATGATCAACGAACGGAAAGTCGGAAACGAATCAGATATAGATCCCAATTTCTGGGTAGAGTTACCACAAAAGAGAACGAACGGACAAGCTTCCCGATCAGACACATAAGAACCTTAGACCGCACCTAATAGTTATTAGATGAAATATTGGACCTGCCTTGCTTTTACCGTTCTGTTATTATCCGGCTGCCAAGTGCAAGAGCCTTCTACAGACGACTCCAAGGATACAGCCGCCTTGCCAATTGGTGAATGGGATAATTTTCAACAGGTATGGTTGGAAAATACAGATACGGATATGCACCGGGTAGAGGTAGCCCAGAAGCATGAGCATTATCATCTAGCCATTGACACATTAGGTCAAAGTAAAGACTCGGTCCTAATCACTTTCTCCTCGGGTAGAAACGGCCAAAACAAACTCGGCGCTTCAGCCGTGTCCTTAGACCAAATCAAGGTCAAGATGGATACCCTTTGGATCGAGCAATTATCTCCACTTGAGGAAAATCCAATTACGTATCGATTCCTCAAATGTCGATCCTTCTCTGGCTGGCTACAATATCCAGTCCCTGAGTATCCAGATAGTACTTACTTTCAGCGAAACCTAGAACTGCATGATCAGGGTGGCATGGTGGAGTTAGATATTGATGGAGTAGATTATACCGTGGAGTTAACCCAATTGGCTTACGCCAAAACCATTAAGATTATGAAACTAGCTGTATATGAAATGCCGATGGATAGCATTGGTATCAATAGCTATGCAGTAAGTTATACTTGGACCAACCCGGAAGCCAAACGATTAGGCATCAACTTGCGTAAGATTGTATCTGGCTGGACACTCATCGAACCAGGCTATATCAACTCTAATAATCTGAACAAGTGATGATTAATACTTCGGAAGCCTCGGAGACTTCCGAAGTATTAATCACTTTCCAAAAAATTCCCACCACACGCCATTCGGGCTCAAGACCGCGAAGATCTTTCTTTCTCCATAAGGAGATAGTTCAATGGATTGTAAGGGTCTTAGAATTTCTCCCCCTTTGTTCTGTAACTGATCATGATAAGTCTCTATACCATCTACCTCCACCCGATACAGCAACCAGCCACGGTTAGGAGGACGACTCACGGATGAGAAATCCTTACCTATCACGCCTTCAAAGGAGACGATCTGAAAGATTGTATCTCTGGTACCGTCAAAAGATAGGATGTGTGCATGGGTTACCACTTCAGTAACTATATTGAAAGGTAAGCCAAACATATTCTGCTGGGGGCTGTCCTTCTTCACTTGGTAACTATTTAGCAGCTGACAGCTCAGCTTCTCCTGATAAAAGTTTAGCGCTTCTTCCAGGTTTTTCACCACGATGGAGGAGTTGTAAATATGGGAAGGAAAAGCGATTGGGGCGCTCAACTCCATCGATGGCTCTAGGCGATGCGTAAACGCTATGATAGTATCATCCGGTCCACGCATTAGTACATCATACAAAGTAAATGGTCCCATCGTTTGCAGTAAGGGATCGCTTAATCCATGCCAGCCCAGTTCTCTCAAGTGATCAAATGTGGTTGGCACTTCGTGAACGCGCAGGTTGATATCCATAATCCCACCGGTGTCCCAAGGTTGCTGCGAGGATCGGATATACTGCTGCTCCAGTCCTGAGAATTGCACCAGGCGCAACTGGCCCGTAGGATGATGATTTGACTGAAGTAGCACCGCCTCTGCCGCCCCTCCGTCTTCTAAGTCCCAAAAGGCAAGGATTTCCTTAGGTACAGCTCCTTGATCAACAACATTCCACCCACCATAGCTTTCAAATAGCATACGAGTTTTCTCCAGACCACCCGTACTATAGATGATCTCTTGAATTCCTTTTAAGGTAAAACTCGACATCTTACTGCCCTGGTAGAATCTGATACAAGACCATCAGATGGCCATCAAAATCAATAAAGGCCTGCTCTCTAAAGGTAAAGTCTGTTCCTTCATCAACTTTCGGCGCCGTAATTTCTAAGCCTAGGGCTTCAATCTTCGCCATAACCGCCGGAAGATCGTCGACCTTAATCACGCCTGCCGTCATCAGGGGAGCACTCGGTTTTGGCAACTCAATACCAGTAACCTCAGTCAGAGCCAAAGTACGAACTTGAGTAGGTGAAGAGAGGGTGGCAAAACGAATCTTTGCTTCCTTGGGAATCTTAAAAACCGGATAGGAGTACGAATCTTCGCTAGACTCTGAGATTTGAAAAACTTCAAAACCCAGAATGTCTCTGTAGATCTCCAGGGACCGATCTATATCTGCTACTAAAATGGTGGCGCGCTTGAAGAGTACACCTTCATCAGCTTTTGTGGAACTAGACATAGTGGAAGTAGTTGTTTCAGCCTCACTGCCTGCCGCGGCCTCTGTTGCTGCTCCACTACAGGACAAAAGTCCTGCACACAAGAACAGTCCCATACCAAAGCAATAGACTTTATAAGAGGTTGGAAGTGCGAGATCAGGCATGTGATGACTAAGATTTATAAGGTTTAAAAAGGTTGTTTTTCGATTTCTCATCTTCTAAAAGTAATTAATTAATTTAATTAACTATTAATATGGTTAATCATTTGTCTTCTATAGTCTTTCAATTTCGATACTTTAGAGAAATGAGGTGCAGGACAATTAACTATATTTGTTCTGACCACAACTGAGCAACTATGACCAAATACTTTTCTCTAGGGCTTTTCCTATTTCTCCTTTCATGGCACAGCCTGTCTGCCCAACTCAAAATAGAAGATGTCAAAGCTGAATCCTTTGGCCTATCCACAGATAGACTCGATAGATTGAACAAGGTTATGCACCAATATGTGGATGAGGGTCAGTTGGCTGGTGTACAAACCGCCATCATGCGAAAAGGCCAACTAGTGCATTTCGACACGTATGGGTTTGCAAATGTGGAAGAAAAAAAGGCTTTGCAAGACAATAGCATGTGGCGCATTTATTCCATGACAAAGCCTATTGTTTCTATAGCTCTCATGATGCTCTACGAGGAAGGCAAATTTCAATTGAACGACCCTGTTCATCTCTATCTTCCAAACTTTAAAAACCTCAAGGTTCACCAGGGTGAAGGGCAGACTATCGCGGCCAAGAACAATATCAGGATCATAGACCTTCTAAGGCACTCTTCTGGACTAGGCTATGGTTGGGGACCTAATACTTACGTAGATTCGCTCTACCGAACCTCTAACCTTTGGGGTCAAGCTGATCTTAAGGCCTTTGTACAACAACTCAGTACACTTCCTCTATACCATGAGCCAGGAACAGCCTTCCGATATGGAGTATCTACTGATGTGTTAGGCCATTTGGTTGAAGTTTTATCAGATACATCTTTAGATAAATTCTTGTCGAAAAGGATATTTCAACCCTTAGGTATGGAGGATACGTACTTTGAGGTGCCTGATGAAAAAGAAGGGCGATTTGTCGCTAGTTATCGTACCGATAAGCAGGGGAAACTGCAGGTTATCGATCATCCGAATCGCAGTCGCTATACGCAGAAGGTCAGTTTGTTTTCTGGTGGTGGTGGTTTAGTATCTACTAGCTACGATTATCTGCGCTTTTGTCAGATGCTGCTGAATGGGGGGCAACTAGAAGGAAAAAGACTGGTTAGCCCCAAAACAATTGAGCTGATGACACTGGATCATCTTTCCGAAATATCCTATGGTGGTTTTGGCATTAATCTGCCTACGAGAGGACATGGTTTTGGCTTAGGCTTCTCAGTGGTGAAGGATCTAGCGGCTACCGGAGCAACGGGTTCGGAAGGCACCTACGGTTGGGGCGGAGCTGCAGGCACCTACTTCGGGATCGACCCGAAGGAAGACCTAATTTACCTTATGATGATTCAACTGCGTCCCTATAGCCATCTAAAGGCGAGAGAAAAATTTAGGACTATGGTTTACCAAAGTATCATTGAATAATCGAAGTTCAGCAAATCAATTGGTGCTAGAGGACTCCGTATCAAACTGCGGGTATCTACCCAAAAAGAGGAGTGGTAGTGCCCCCACCAAGAAGGCAATAACTGCATACCCTAAAATGGCATTATAGCTCCCCGTTGCTGTAAAGGAATAACCAAATATGTAAGGACCAAAGCCCGCACCTAGTGCAAAGAAACCATATAAAATACCATATAGGGTAGCATAGTTTTTCATTCCGAAATACCGCGACACGAGATAGGCCATTAAATCATATTCCACCCCAGCGGCAAATCCCAAGATCATCACAGCTACAATAGCCATCTCATAGGAGAGATCCGCTTGTTGAAAGAGCAAGCAAGAGATGGCCGGTATACTAAGCAAGACTGCCGCCACGGCTGGGGCCCAGAGACGATCCAAAAGATATCCTCCAACTAGCCGGCCAATAATCACCGCATAACCAATAAAGCTGGCGATAACTACGGCCTCAGCGGCATCGAAGCCTTTGGTACTCAATATTTTCTCCAGATTCGGTATGGGGCCTCCTACTGCAAAGGATACCGGAATAAAAGCAAACGCCATTAGCCAAAATCGCCACCCTCTTAGCGCTTGGCCCAATTCTAATCCCGTTTTCTCAGCAGTGGTATGCGAAGGTATTTCACGTCTGAGTCGATCAACCTTATCCTGGACCTTTGGATCATCGGTATCTCTAAAGGCAAAATAGGCTACCGGAAAAGCAATTAAGATAGGGAGTAAACCTAATGCTATATAAGCCACCCGCCAGTTGTAATTTTCAATCCACCACGCTGCATAGAGTTTTGCTAAGGCTCCAAAAAGTCCGGTACCCAATAGAGAAAGCCCCAAGGCCAAGCCTCTATTCTCATTAAACCAGTTGTTAACCGCTCTCGTCCAGGTAATGGGTAAAGTACCAGCGCCTGTGATAGCCAGCAATACCCAGAGGAATAAATACAACCGATGAGACCCTGTGTTCAGACTAAAAGCCATGAAAGTCAACCCAAATAGAACTACCGAAACTAAAGTCGTTTTACGCACCCCTACCCTATCCGTGATCATCCCTATCAAAGGTCCCATGACTAGCGCCCCCAAAGTGAAGATGGGTAAGGCTGCCATTACTTGATTCATTCCCCAGCTGAACTCTGCTGTGAGCGGCCCTGCCAACACACCAATGGTATAGAAAGGTAGCGGGGACATCCCCAACCCGATCCCAAGTGCAGCGGATAGAACAATCGGCCAACCGTATTTAAATTCCTTTGCGTTGGAGAATTTCATTATTTCTGAGCGTTGATCGCTACCAATCCCAGCCTTTCGATTGGGCCTATTTTGCATAAAATGATAGCCACAGATGCTTCATATGGCATGAAACACGAGTGATTAGGCAGCAGCTATTTATCTATAATTAACCCAATTAACTATTTTTTCTTTTTTATTTCATCAACTTTACAACCATAAATTTTTTTATAGCTTAATTTTTCAAAATTTATCGGTTTTTCATTTAAAATAATTAACTTTGTTAATGATTAATATTATTAACTATTTTCTTTTTTAATCCTTTAAGCTTTACTCCATGGGAATGACCATTACTGAAAAAATAATGGCGAACAATAGTGGCCGTGAAAAGGTAGTGCCAGGCGAGCTGGTTTGGGTGGATGTACACACAGTAATGACCATGGATTATTTGGGCAAGCAATGCTTCAACAAGTTTCGCTCTTTGGGCAAAACAGAAGTATTTGATAAAGACCGTGTCATTTGCGTATCTGATCATCTCGTCCCTCCTCCAAATCAAAAGTTCGCTACCATGCTCAATGAATGGCGAGCGGTAGTTCGAGAACACGATATCACACACTTTTATGACTTAGGCCGACAGGGAATCGCCCACCAGATCATGGTAGAGCAAGGTCATGTTTTGCCAGGGAAGATAAGCATTGGAACTGACTCCCATGCCAACACTTATGGCGCTGTAGGCGCTGTCGGAAATGCTGTTGGTGTTACGGATGCAGCCGTGGCCATGGCTACGGGTAAAGCCTGGTTTAGAGTTCCTGAAGCAGTAAAATTTCATATTACTGGAGAATGGCAACCCTGGGTGATGGCCAAGGATCTATCACTGCACATCATGGGCATGATGCACTGGAATGGTCATCTGATCTATAAGACCTTGGAATATTGTGGGCCAGCCATCGAAGCACTGGATATGGCAGGTAGAATGACGCTCTGTAATATGACGGTCGATTTAGGTGCCAAAAATGGTATTGTGGCACCAGATAAGGTAACTGCAGCCTACCTGAAACCAGTAGCCAAAGGCGATTGGGAACCCCTCCAGAGCGACCCAGATGCAAACTACGAGGCGGTCTATGAGGTAGATGTTTCAAAAGTCGTACCGACCATAGCCAAGCCCCACAAATTAGATGATACGGTCCCCGTTGCCGAAGTAGAAGGCACCCCCTTCAACAAGGCCTTCGTAGGCACCTGCACCAACGGAAGAATCGAGGACCTAGCTATTATGGCCAAGATATTGGAAGGGAAGCGCATTCATCGCGATGTAAATATGATTGTGGTACCTGCTAGTCAGGATGTCTACCTTCAAGCCATTAAGAAAGGCTATCTCACTACCTTAATCGAAGCTGGAGCAGCCATCGATACACCTAGCTGTGCCGCTTGTGCAGGCATTCACACTGGGGTAGCAGGAGATGGAGATATTGTCCTTAGCGCAGGCAATCGAAATATGCGCGGTAGGATGGGAAGCAAGGAGGCAGAGATCTATCTGACCTCGCCTGCCGTTGTTGCCGCCTCTGTCCTTACCGGCAGGATTACTGATCCCAGAAATTTATAGCTCAGCATATCTAACACCCATGAAGCGAAGACATTTCATTAAGACGGGACTCCTGGCAAGTGCTGCCGCTGCAAGTATGAGCCTAGCATGCAATCGGAAATCCGATGCCGAGGTGATCGTTCTTGGAGGGGGTTTATCTGGTCTATATGCTACTTATTTGCTGGAGCAAGCAGGGAAAGAATGCTTGCTTTTGGAGGGAAGTCCAAGATGGGGAGGTCGCCTTTATACCAAAAAAGACTGGCCGGGAACACCTGATGTTGGCGGTCGTGGTATAGGTGATAAATACACGCTAGTTAAGGGATTGATTGACGAATTTGGAATTGAAGTCATTGACATTACGGCAGGTTTCGGATCTCCCACTGCCTTGTATTTCAAAAATCAATTGATCAAAACTGAAGATTGGCCAGATTTAGCCAGTAATCCTTTGCCCGAGGCTTTGCGTTCACTCGTACCGGCCCGCCTGGAAGGTACGGCGATGCGGCAGACTCCGGCACTGGAAGCCATCGATGCGTGGTATCAGAAACCAGGACTAGATAAGCCCCTAGCAGAGCTATTGCAAAAGGGCGGGCTTGATGAAGCAGGCTTGGCCTTAGTGAATATCAGTGCCAATTACAACGATATTTATCAGACCTCAGCACTTAACTCTATGCATAGTGCAGCATTTCGCAAATTCAATGGATCACGAAGGGTTTTCAACATAAAGGATGGAAGTTCTACACTCACGGACGCCATCGCAGCCAAACTCACTTCCCCAAAGCATCTACAAAAGAAAGCAACACAGATTCTACAAGAGGCGGGGAACGTTCGGGTGCAATGCGCCGATGGTACCACCTATCGAGCTAAACAGTTGATATGTACCCTGCCTTTTTCTACCTTAAGAGATCTGGATCTTCAGATTCAAGTAAACCCCAAGCAAGGAAAGGCCATTCAAGAACTAGGATATACCAAGATCACGCAAATACACTTCCGGCCGACCGAGCCCTTTTGGGAGTCAGATGAAATGCCCATCCAGATGTGGACAGATTCACCTTTGGAACGAATATTTGATTTCAGCAAAACCAATGATGGCAGTCAGCTAGCCGCTTGGGTGAATGGAACGGGTGCAGATCGATTTAATCAAATGTCAGATAAAGAAATTGCAGATTTCACTTTTGGGCAAATGGCGCGCATGCGTCCTGCATCTGAAGGGAAATTGGAATACATAGGTACCCATAAGTGGGGGCAGTATGAGTTCAATAAAGGTGCTTATGCTGAATTTCAGGCGGGTCAGGTGGGCTGGTTCTCCGATATGATTCGTCCTGCGGGCAACGTTCATTTCGCCGGAGAACACACTGCCAAGGAGTCTCGAGGAATTGAAGGGGCCGCTGAATCAGCAGCGAGAGTAGTGAAAGAATTGATTTAAAGCATTACCAGAAAAAATATCGGCCATGATAACAGGAAAATGTTGGGTTGCTAGTGATTACGTGATGGCTTATGACATCATCATTCAACAATTTTGGACTTCTCCCATCGACAAGGAAGAGAATAGCAAATGGGTGATGGCCGGCGTGGACGAGTCCTTTAATAAAGAAAATGGCTTCAAAGACAATGGATATACCTTTATCGTAGCAGCACACAATTTCGCCGGCGGAGGCAAAAGTATCGAGCATGTGATCGCAGGGCTGATGGGGGCAGGGATACAAGCTGTTTTTGCGGATAGCTTTGCACGCCTACAATTCAGAAACGCCATCAACTATGGCCTTCCTTTCGTCACCTCCAAGGACATTGCCAAGGGCTGCGAAACCGGAGACGAACTGCAATATGATCCCAGCTCGGGGACGATCAAAAATCTGACTAAAGGAACTGAATTTCAATCTGTGCCAGCTGCTCCGTTCATTGCTGAAGTAGCAGAAGCCGGCGGATTAATGAATTTTGTCCGAAACAAGATTGCCGCAGGTGAACCCATTGGATAGATTGACCTACAAAGAAATGCGATCTGTAATCTCGAAACGAAACGTATGAAAGAAAACCAACTCAAGAAGAGAATAGCGGCAGGGAAAGCCTGTTTTGGAGTCATCTCGCCTACTGTCGACCCCATCATTTGCGAATATATCGGTTGGCTAGGCATGGACTACTATATGATCGATGGAGAACATGGCGCCATCACCGCCTCAGATATCGTAAACCTTGTAAGAGCCTGTGAGTTGACCGGCTGCACTCCTTTGGCTAGAATTAGAAGTACCGATCCTAAGTTGATATTACAGTTCATGGATGCGGGTGTGATGGGGGTAATGATGCCAACGATCAATTCAGTACAAGATGTAGAACAGCTGGTCGAAGCCATCAAGTATCCTCCAATTGGTAAGAGAGGCTTAGGCCCAGTAAGAGCAGCAGACTATATGCAGGGTCCGATGTCTCAGGGAGAGTATGTGCAATTTGCCAATGCACAGACCTTGGTCATGCCACAAATTGAAACCCTTGAATGTGTTCAAAACTTGGAAGCTATTTGCCAGGTTGAGGGTGTAGATGGATTCATCATTGGGCCGCGGGACTTGGCCATGTCCATGGGCTACTACGATGGACCAGGTCACCCAGAGGTCAAAGAAACTTTAGATCATATCTTCAAGACCGTTCTAGCGGCAGGGAAGTTCTTCGGGACGGTAGCTGGTACGCCGGAGCAAGCCCAGGCCCTAATTGACAAAGGAGCAAGCATGATCCTTAATTCGGTACAAGGACTGATCAAGGTAGCCGGTAAGAATTTTCTAAAGGCTAGACCGGAATAGGATTCAGCAATGATTCATTTATAAAATTCCTTCTTAGACAAATCTCTTGGAATTCCATTTTGAGTGTCTTCCAACACGAGATCTATCAAAGAATCATAAAAAAAGCTTATGGCAGCATTAGTTGTCTTATTCGACCTAAAAGACGAAGCCTCAAAACAAGCCTATGAGAATTGGGCTCAAACTACGGATGTACCCACAGTAAAAGGCTTGGCCTCGATTGATGATTTCAAGGTTTTCAGTCTCAATTCTGTAATGGGGAGCACCGAAAAACCGCCTTTCCAATACTGTGAAGTGATCATGATCAATGATATGGAGAAACTAGGCCCTGAATTGGAGACTGATACGATGAAACGCGTAGCCAGCGAATTTCAGGCATTTGCAGAGAATCCCATTTTCATCATCTCAGAACAAATTGCCTAGTATGTTTAAGCTAGCGGGTAAAACGGCTGTGGTTACTGGTTCTGGTCGCCGAAAAGGCATCGGTGAAGCCCTAATTATGCGTTTTGCTGAGGAGGGCTGTAATGTCGTGATCTCTGATCTAGGACAGGCCAAGGGAAAAGAGTTCGGAGCAGAGCATATCGGGAATACCGAAGAAATGGAAGCGATCGCCGCAGACGCTAGAGCTCTGGGGGTTCAAGCTATTGCAGTACCCTGCGATGTCCGGATGGAGGACCAGGTATCGAACTTGATTCAAGCAACGATCAAGGCCTTTGGGCAATTGGATATCATGGTCAATAATGCGGGGGTAGGTTATATCATGGAGCCCTTTACAGAATTTAAGGAGAGTAGCTGGGATGCCGTACTAGATGTCAACCTAAAAGGAGCATTCCTTGGCTCCAAACATGCTGCCATCCAAATGATCAAGCAAGGGCATGGCGGCTCAATCTTCAATATCGCAAGTCAAGCCGCAAAATCAGGGTTCCCCTTCGCAGCAGCCTACACGGCTTCTAAACATGGTTTGGTTGGCCTCACTCGCTCGAATGCCATAGAATTGGGAAAACACAAAATTCGAGTTAATGCCGTCTGCCCAAATCATATCACTACCGGCTTGGGCCATTGGCAAAAACAGATTTTCAGCGAAAA
>CAJXPD010000215.1 GCA_913057785.1 uncultured Lewinella sp.
GCCTGTCTAGCTAGCCAGATAGATTTTCCACCACCATCTCTCCTGGATGCCTTGATCTCCCCGGATATGGCACAGATGAAACTATGTGACATTCAATTTTCTTGGATGAAGATATTCCGATAGAAGAGCTCGGCCCCTTCCGCCTGAATCAAAATCTTTCCAGCTGTTAACGGCTTATAGGCCTGTGCTTCTTCATCCCAATATTTCATATCAATAGCCTCGTTCACAATATTCCCATTAACCTTGAAAATGGCATGATCCCCCTTCACCTCAATGTCCAACCTATTCCAGCCGGGCACCTCCCAGGAGTAGCCCCGATGAAAGCGGTGGAATCGTTGTTCAGGCTTACCCAAAGTCATCAACTCCCCCGTAGGACTATAATTTCGGATCACCTTCTGCACCTTGGAAGTTACCTTGGCTCCAATCGCCCACAGGTCCCCAGTATCTCCTTCCTGTATTTGGCATTCCACTCCATTGGGCCATATTTCGTCTTTTCCATGTACATGAAAAATGATGCCAGCATCACGAACAAATTCGTGTCGAGGCTTGAATTTTTTAGTCCCCCATTTGTACTCCAAACTTAATTTGAAATCACTGTAAGTATTTTCGGTGATCAGCCCTGCGAAGGGCTGTTCAGACAGGTGCTCCTGGGTTGGATAGGTGTGAATAATTCCGTTTTCAACTTTAAATATCTCAGCTTTAGTCCCTGAGAAATGGGTATTTCTTGTCGACATCGTCCACCCATCTAGGTTCTGGCCATTGAAAAGTGCTGTCCAACCCACTGGAGGAACTGCACTTCCCTCCATATCCATCGTTTCTTCAGCTTGGTACTCAAAATAATCAAAAACGGCTTCCCCCTCTCCATAAGCGAATAAGCCGATTTTGACACTGCGAAATCTACCTAGTGTATTGTGATTGAATCCTGAGATTTCCATACCAAAATCAAACTTCTCCCAGGCTTGACCATCTTCACTGAAGTAAAAGCTAATTTCTTGTTCATCATGGACCAACTTGAGCCAAACGGACTGATTATTGGTAGCAGTCTTCCCTCTCTTCACCCCTTTCGTAATTTGAAATACCCCATCCTCATTAAGCGCCACGGCTGCATGATGCTTATCATCATAATATAAGACAAGTCCACCAGTGGTACTTGGTGTGATTGAGAGCTTTGTTTGGATCTGGTAGGATCTATTTTCTGGAATAGTGGCAAGCACATTTTTATCCGACAGTTTATCCCTAACTCCTTTCAGTCTAAGTTGACCATCCTTTATGGCATATGCCTCTCCTCCTGCATCTCGACTCATGAAAGCCCACCTAAGTTCTAGGTTTTCTGCATCAAACTCGTCCCGCCAAGATTGTCCCTGTCTATCCCGTAAGCTAGTTGATTCTCCCAACTTAAACCAGCCATCCTCAGTCCACTCCATTGGGCTAGCTAGGACTTGACGTCCTCGGCTTAAAAAGCCTTTTTCGTAGGCGTGGTATACCATCCACCACTTCCCAACGCTGTCTTCTATCAAGGTTCCATGCCCTTTTGACCACCACTTTTCCGATTTGTCCCAGGTGTGAATGACTGGGTTGTAGGGTGAGTTTTCCCAAGGGCCCTCCAAGCTCTTGGAGCGAGCCGCCACGACCATGTGGCTCGTAGCTGGTCCTGCGGTCCCACCTTGAGCAGTCAGTAGGTAGTAGTAGCCGTTTCTGTACAGTAGTTTGGGGGACTCCGCGCAAAAACACTCAATCGCCCAGTCTTCCGGAATTGGCCAGCCATCATACACTTTTTTCCCTTCACTAATAACTTTGGTACCGCTTGCATCCAGCTCATATAAATAGCCTCGACTAAGCATAATAAAGCGCCTCCCATCTGGCGTAGCAATATGGCCGGGATCGATGCCCTTCTCTGACAACTCCAAGGCCAATGGTTCACTCCATGGGCCCTCAATATGATCTGCCCTTACCACGAAATTCTTCAAGCCTTCAGTTGGCGTCTTTACTGTGAAGTAGATGTAAAACTTACCCTGGTGCTCCACCAGGTCCGATGCCCAAACCGCTCCAATGTGTTTCGTCAGTACATTGGTCAATCTTGTCCAGTTTTGCATATCGGTAGAAGACCAGATGCTCAAGCCTGGGGCAAAATCATCGGTATTCTGGGTGAGGTAATAGGTATTACCAGCCCGAAGAATCGATGGATCAGGATAATTGCCGGGTAGAATCACTTTAGCTAACTGGTCGCCCTTCTCCTTCGCAGGGTCCTCAATTTCTAACAGCCCCTGCTCATTTTCTTGTATCTCCCGCAGATGTAAGCGCTCTTTTCCCCGGCTATTGGGTTGATGAAAGGCCAACATCATCTGTCCGGCAAGCGTATGAAAGATCATTCCATGGCCACCATTGGCTTTGACTAAAGGCTCATCAATCTGCTCCCAAGGCCCAAATAGGGAGCCTGAAGCAGAAACCGCCTGTCCAATGGCATACTGATGATCGCCAAAACTAGACCAGGTCATGATGAGTTCTCCTCCTTTATTCTGGTAAAAAAAGGTACCATCCGTTACTAATCCATTTTGCTTAAGCCCTACCTCTTGCATATTCCTCACCCATTTTGCGGCGGAGGCTTTAAATAACAAAGTTGGTTCCCCGATTGGCTTAGATAAATCAGGAGCTAGCTCGACAACCTCGATCGTACCGTCAAAAGTCTGCGCCCATTCATGACAAAAAGCCATATAAGGTTTGCCATCCTCTTCCCATAAGGTGCCATCTAAGCTCATCCAAGCTGCTGGAGTATGGGCTTCATTTTGAAAAGGTATAAAAGGTCCAAGTGGGGAGTCCGCTTTATATACATGGGTACCTCTCTTCCACTGTATTGCTCCGTTTTGCGGATTGGGGCTTGCCCTTAATTTCCCTGTAGAAGTTAGGGTGACAAAGAGGTAATAAGCTCCCTTATAATGATGGACTTCAGGTGCCCAAACACTTTTCCTGGCCCAAAAGTCATCTGCTAAGGTCAAAACAGCTCGCGGAGGTGTCCAATTTTCAAGATCCTTGCTGGTATACACTTCTACCCCTTGAGGGCCATCTGGATCATTGAGCCGATTCTGTATTTGTGCGTACATATAGTACGTCTGACTCTTGTTATCAACAAGGATATATGGATCACGAATGCGTATTTCTGTAGTTTTGAGGAGAGCTTCGGTTCCAGCACTGTGTTGTGCGTTGGCGATTAATGGGGCCCCAAACTGGATGGTCAAGGCAAGGTATAAGGCACTTTTTGAATACAGGTATTTCATTTATTTCCTTGTTTTAGCAGAAGGAGCTTATTCTATCGAATCGCAGTTCAGCTTAGTCCGGTTTTCTTCCGCCATGATCTCATGACCACAGATCTCCAAGTCAACCTCCATGTTCCACCGTTTTTTGAAGTTAGCATATTCCAAGTCCACATTATCCATTCTGATCGTTAAATGCCCTCCACCTTTTACTCCTTGATGGTCATTATTCCAAAGATCCAATAGAGTAGCATTGGGATTTTCTACCTTCAATCCATCAAATAGTAAGGTCTTATTGTAATGGCCATTTCGAGCATTAATAATCGCATTACCCGTAGGCCGCCGTCCTTTGTTCCCAAGGATAGTTAGGTTTCTAAACACGCCAACAGCATTTGAGGTACTATTGTGCCAGCCGAGTTGTATGGGAACAGTATTAGTGATCATCTTGATGGTTGTATTCTCCACATAAATATCCTGGTAGACCTTAAACACATCATCTCCACATTCGAAATAGCAATCCCTGACAGTGGTACCCCGACCTGCTGACACGCCATCACTATGATTAGAATGACCACCTCGATTATCAATCCCAGAAACTTGGTATAAGTGAAAAACGGCAGCATGTCCTACTGCATCAGCCTTACCAGTAAACATAAAGGAAAATGGATTGAGTACCGTTAGGTTTCGTACCTGCACTACGATATCTCCCTTTGCATACAGCGTAGAATACGGGACAGATCGAGAACCTACCCGATCGAGACCTGCTTTTCGTAATAATCCCGGCTCAGCCGTTCCATAAATCACGGAACTACTGCGCTCCTCTCCTTCTATTAGGATATCGTGGAATAGATGAAAAAAACCGGTGACTTGCACATTCCGTTCAATCAGTATACGATATACCTCTTTCGGAACATCCCAACGATAGTTATGGTAATCTTTCCGCTTTGGGAAATCAATTTGACCTGACTGTTGGAATATTAATGTACGCTCGGCTTTATTCCAGGAGATCTTTCCGGAGTAGTGAGCTTTTAAGGAGTTGATCGATTGTGCGGTTAATCCAAGACACAACAGACTAAAGCAATAAAGAAGGGTATAGTTTTTTATTTTCTTGTTCATCGTGGTTTGAAATTGTATGAAGTTCCGGCTAGGTCCCGCCTACCTTGTTAGGTAAACCCCGAACCTTCTGCGCCGCCTCAGTTCTTCCCCCTAGTATTTCTTGAAATTTTTCTGGAATAGAGGTCGCCAAGCGATCCATAATGGCTCGATTAGCATCTTTTGCAATGTTGTTCCATTCGTGCGGATCCAGCTGATGATCATACAATTCCTCCGTTCCATCTGGATATCTGATATACCGATATTGCCCATCGTAAACAGAAGAGTACTCCTCTCCAAAGGTCATAAAACTAGGCTGACGCTTTTCAGTCGGGTCATCGAGGAGCGACAATAGGCTTTTGCCATCCAACTCATGCTCAGGGCCATCCAATTGACAGTACTCTATAAGGGTGGGATAAATATCCATTAGGCTTACGGTATGAGAGAGTTCCATGGCCTGTCCACTAGGTAGACGGATCAATAGGGGAGAATAGGCTGACAATTCCCAGAGGGTACCTTTTTGCCATTTTTCCTTTTCGCCCATGTGATAGCCATTATCTGAGGCCACAATTACAATGGTATTGTCCGCGTAGGGAGATTTATCCAAAGCTTCCAGCACACGTCCGATGGACCAGTCCGCGAACGACATAGTGGCTAAATACCCATAGATCATCCGTTTAAAGGTCTCCCGACGTTCGGCCATATCTACCCCAAAGAAGTGAAGTGAATCGATGAGGTCTTGGCCCATCGGAGGAATATCGTCGGCATCGCCTTCTTTCCAACCTTTGGGATAAGTAACTTCTTGCTCTTCGTATAGATCAAAAAAGCGTTTTGGTGCAGTGTAGGGCGTATGGGGACGCCATAAGCCGAGATAGCAAAAGAAGGGCTTTTCGTGTGATTGTTGTAGAAACTGGATCGTTGCATCGGCATTCTTGACATCCGGAAAATCACTATCTGGACCGTCCCAAGCCGTAACGGACTGGAATTTCCCCTTGCCACCTACCCAGTCTGTTTCCTCTCCGAAAGGACCAAAGCCTCCCTTATAGATCGGTCGATTATCAAACATCGCCTCTTCCCTCCACGCTTCCAATTTGGCATGAAAGATCTTTCCTCTTCCAAAGGTCTCATAACCATTGCGTTTGAAGCATTCAGGAATGGTTTCGGCTTTGCGTAGCAGTTCAGATCGGCGCCAGGGATCGCATCCATTGTAGTAAGCTCCCGTTTTGTGCGGCGCAATACCACTAAAAAATGCTGCTCTAGAAGGTACGCATACTGGAGCGGGGCAAATGGCATTGGTAAAATTATAGGCCTCGACCTTCAAGCGATCAAAATGAGGCATCTGTACGGCAGGGTACTCATTCCTCGTGTTCCAACCATTCATATCATCAACGGTGAGAAACAGGACATTGGGAGCTCGAGATTCCCCTACCCTTTCAGTTTCTCCGGATTTGCATGCCAGTAAGAACAAGGCCAAAAGTAAGAAGTAGATTACATCAATTATTCGTTGCATTTTGTCACAGCTATGATTGCGAAGCGAAACCCAATTTACGTCAATGCAAGTTTGGAGCATAGAGCGAGTTTATTGTCGCTCTATGCCTAATATCCTTGTCGGACATGAAGTTCTATTCTGTAATGGTAATGGTCACCGTCTTAATCTGTCGCTCAATGTCATACTCGTTTTCAGTGATGGTATTCACCCTATCAGATTGGTACCCATCTCCCTCATACTGCTTACGTCCCACAAATGCGGCTACCAAGGTAGCCGTGTAAGTTCCCGCCTCACTGTAGACGTAGGTATATTCAATATCTTCATCAGCCTTCGTTGATTTGAAGGAAAAGCCAGTGGCAAATCCATCCTCAGGTTTGTACTCGGTGTTGGCTACGTCAGCGCCTACCAATTGTAAGGTGCTGTTGGCAAAGTCATGCCCCGCATCGCCGGTGTACAGGGCATAGCTTTCTGCTCCATAACCTACCAAAAAGGTAATGGGATCTCCTACTTTAGCAGTAGCGGGACTTGCGCTAAAGGAAATATCAATCACAATAGCTTCCTTGCTACAACTGGTAGTAGCGAGTGCAGCAAGGCAAAAAGCGAAGAGTTTTATATTGATAATTTTCATTGTTTTACTTTTTAGCGATTCAAATGAATGGACTAAATCTTAATAACCAGGATTCTGTTTTAGCAAAGGATTCGCATCCAGTTCCGTATTAGGGATAGGCAAACGGATGTGCTTGTCTTCAATAAAGTTAGCAGCCCCCCAATTCGGCTCAGGTTCTCCTGTTACTGGAATGACAGTAGTTGCCAATGCCTTTATCTTCTCCACTAATAGTCCTGTTCTTACTAAGTCAAACCAACGGAAAGCTCCTTGTTCTCCACCCAATTCTCTTGCTCTTTCATCCAAAATGGCGTTAAAAAATTCTTCCTGAGACATGTTTTCAAAATCTGGCGACATGCCTTCCCTGTATTCCAATTCTCTAGGGAAGATATCATCATGAATGATACCTGTACCTGCTACGTTGACGTTTCTAGACCTCCTACGGACTTGGTTCACCGCATCGTATGCCTCTGCAGTTGGCCCGTTGTTGATCTCATTTAAAGCCTCCGCATAGGTCAAGAGGATTTCAGCATAACGTAAGAGTGGATCATCGATGTCCCATTCCGTATGGAAGAAGCCGCCGGAGGAAAGGAAATTTAGCGACTCAGGGAACCTCCTAAACTTCGCAATTTTCCAAGTCCGCCAGTACTTGTATCCATTCCAAGGCGTTACAGCGCCCCAGTCATCTGTCTCGATGGATCGATACACTCTTTGTCCCCCCTGATTAATAATCTCACTTTTCCAACAGTTCCAAAATCTTCGTACACTGTCCTGTGGCTCGAATATAGTATGGTAATATTCTGTGGCGGTTACACCACCCCAACCACCGCCTTGGTTGGCCGAACCAAAAAGAGCAATTACACCAACTTGCCCGCCATTATCAGGACCAATTTGATAAGTCATGGCAAAGAGGTTCTCATCATGCCCTTTATTTCTTCTGTGGAAGACGTCAGGATAGTAATCGACCAAGGAGTAAAGCCCGCTGTCAATCACTTTTTTGGCCGTAGCGGCAGCCAATTGGTACTCAGCACTACCATCGCCACCATCTCTTCGCTCCTTATTACTGGCGATAGTCAAATAAACCTTGGCTAGCATCCCAGAAGCGGCACTAGAAGTCACTCTTCCATATTGCACTTCTCCTTTTTCCTTGGCATTCAATTCCGCAAACTGCAGATCTTCAATAATCGCAGCATATACCTCACTTTCTGCATTTTGAGGAACATTAACTTCGTCTAATGATTTAGTAGACTCCAAGACCAAAGGGATGTTCTGGAACATTCTGACCAGATTGAAATAACTAAAGGCTCTCAAAAAGCGAGCTTCAGCTTCAATTTGTTCCCAGCCCTGAATCTTATCATTTTTATTCACATTCTCGATGACACTATTCGCCCGACCGATAGCCTTGTAAAGCTTGCGCCAAACATTGTTCACTACGAAGTTGCTTCCATCAAAAGTGTAATCTCCTAATCCACCTCGGTTGTTGAATTGGGCAGCACGTTGTATATCGCTGGTGATGTACATCATGTCCTGCCCGTTGGCAAACAGACCATTTTCTCGAAGGGCCTTGTAAACGCCCGTTACAGCTTGCTCAGCTTCGGAGAAGTTGTTGTAGAAATTCAATGGAGATTGCTGGGAAATAGGAACTTCCTCCAAGAAGTCAGTACAGGATTGTTGCACTAAGGCTGTCCCTATTATTAGAAAGAATATAATTAGCTTTTTCATCTTAATAATTTTGTAAAGAAGGAGTTTCTATTTTCAATGGGTATCCATTAAAAATTGGTGGTCAACCCAAATCTGAATATCCGTGAACGAGGATATACCCCCTTATCCAGTCCCGGCCCCACCTTGGCGGCGGTTCCAGTTCCGGAATTGACTTCAGGATCATAAAATGAATAGCGCGTGAAATTCCGGAGATTATTAACCGAAGCATAAATCCGGAAGGTGCTCACACCCATTTTGTCCAACATGGGTCCTGGTAAGTTGTACCCTAATGAGATGTTTTCTACTCTCAAAAACGAACCATCTTCGATGTACTCACTTCGGAAATAGTTTTCGTGTTTAATGGCGCTCTGCTTGTGATAGTTTCTTTCCGGGTTCACCTCTGACCACCAACCATCGGCTAAGGAAGCCAATAGGTTGTTGCCGGTTCTGGTCATAGTCGTGTAGCGCAGATTACCATTCACCACATCATTCCCCACGGACCAGCGTAGAAAAACATTTAAATCAAAACCTCCGTAGGAGAAAGTGTTTGTGATCCCCCCTATATGATTAGGCAGGGTATAACCCAATGGTACTTGATCATCGTTGTTGATGACACCATCGCCATTAACATCTACAAACTTGGTCTCTCCTGGATCTCGATTCGCAACCGTGATATTACCCGCATTATTGACTTCGGTAGCAGAGTTGTAAACACCGTCCTGAATAAAGCCATAGTAAACACCAATTGGCTCTCCTACTCTGACCAGAATATCGTCCGCTACATTTTGAATGGACGAGGACAAGCGAAGTTCATTGTTCTCACCCAAGTCCAACACCTTACTTCGGTTAAAGGAGATGTTGAAATCAGTAAACCACTTAAACTTTCCATCAAAATTTACCGTGGACAGGGCGAACTCCAATCCTTTATTCTCAATAGATCCGACATTTTGAATGGCTGTCTGGAATCCGGAAGAAGTTGGCAATTCAACCAGTAGTAACAAATCCTCCGTCTTCTTGTAATAGGCATCGGCTACCAAAGTCAATCGGTTGTTGAAAAAACCAACATCAAACCCAGCATTATATTGAGTGGTAGTTTCCCATTTTAAATCTGAATTCTCAACCCGATTCGGAGACTTCCCAATGGCTACTTGTTCACCAAAACTGAATACTTCTTCCTGTAACAGCGCTAAAGACTGATACTGCGGAATCTGATTGTTGCCGGTTACCCCAAAGCTCGCTCTGAACTTCAAATTATCAACTACTCCATTGCCTTTCATGAAGGGTTCTTCGGATACTCTCCAAGCAAAAGCAGCCGCTGGGAAGTATCCCCATTTATTTCCCGTTCCGAATTTCGAAGAACCATCCACCCGATAAGAAGCTGTAAGTAAATAGCGCTCTTTAAAGTTGTAGTTGATTCTTCCGAGGAAAGATTGAACCGTGTATTCTTCCAGGTTTAGCGTTTGAGCCTGTGGAAGTGTGGTAGAGGAAATAGCATAAAGTCCAAGGCTTTCAGAACTGGCGATCTGCGTCGCATCTGTTCTTTCGGAACGGAAACTATATTTCTTGGTTTCCGAAACTCCCGTCAAGTTAATACGGTGCTGACCAAAACGTTTGTTGTAATTCAAACGGGCTTCGTAGACCCAGTTGTAGTTTTTGTTTTGCCAAAAGTTGATGCGTCCGCTGGTAGCCTGCCCTGTTCGAGTCGTTGACGGATAAAATTTGTGAATGTCTCTAAATTCAAGGTTTCCTCCGATACTCGTACGAAAGGTGAGGTCAGGAGTGATTTCGTAGTTGGCATACATGTTCCCAATAAATCGATTGAAGCTTTTTCCAAAGTCGATATCTTCAATGTAGGTAATGGGGTTTTGAGCCGTCCAATTCACGTTAAAGCCTTCATCTAGAGCTTCCCCTAGTGGGTCATCGATGGGAATGAAGGGATTGATGTAGACCGCCTGAAGCAGCGCATTTTGTACTGTCCAGTCATTAATCATTCCTCCGTAGTTCCGAAGACTATAGCTCATACCGGTTCCAAGCGTGAGACGGTCCGATACTTTTTGATCCAGATTTAACCTTGTGGTTAAGCGATTATATTCAGAGCGATTAATGACCCCTTCTTCTGTGTTGTAGCCAACCGAAAAAGCATAAAGGGTTCCATTTTTATCTCCCCCAGAAATACTAGCGTCTACATTGTAGGATCTTGCTGTTCTAGAAATGTGATCCATCCAGTTGGTGTAAGCCCCTGGCTCTTCCCAGATGCGTTCTTCATACCACTCGTCCCAGTTGGAATCTCCGGGATCCGTTCCGTCTTCTATAATTCGGTCACGCATTCTGCCCACGAATTGCTCTCCTGTTAGGGTTTCAATCTGCGAAGGTAATTCCGATAAACCCGTAAAAGCATTAATCGATAATTTGGGTTTCCCCGCCTGACCTCTTTTGGTCGTAACCATGATTACACCATTGGATCCTTCCGCACCGTATACGGAGGTGGCTGATGCATCTTTGAGGATTTCTATGGATTCTATATCGCTTGGGTTTAGATCTCCTAATGGATTGAAATCTGCGTCATCCCCGGGAAAAATGGGGAAACCATCGATTACATACAAAGGTTGATTCCCTCCTGTCAAAGTATTTCCACCCCTAATTTTGATAGACACACCGCCACCGGGCGCTCCGTCATTAGATACCACTTGCACGCCGGCTACTCTACCCTGGAGTGCTTGTTGTATAGAGGTGGGAGCTGCATCCAAGAAATCTTCGCTCTTAATACTAGCTACGGAACCAGTTAGATCGCTTTTCTTGACTGCTCCATAACCCACCACAATAACCTCGCCCAATAGTTCCGAAGCACTTTCCATTAGGACGTTTAAGTTGGTCCGATTACCAACTTGTATCTGGACTTCCTCATAACCCGTATAACTGAATTGCAAGGTTTCATCGGGCTTAGCTGTGATCGTGAAATTTCCGTCGAAATCTGTAACGGTTCCAGTAGCGGTTCCCTGAATCAGGATATTCACCCCTATCAGCGGTTCCCCTTCTTCGGCAGAAGTTACTTTACCTGTAATGGTTTGTTGAGCATACAGTTGCCCAAAACTGAGCAGGCATAAACTCAGCAACAAGGGTAACACTTTTCGTTCCATAAGCTTGTTTTTGTTAGTGTAAAAAAGAAACTACTAATGAGCTTGCGATTACTACACTAAAACTAGGCATGGCCCGAGGAGAGCTTTTGCTCTTATGTGTTTTTGATGCGCTTTATCATACTTTCTGGGGAGAACCGAGGAGAATTATTTGAAATTTGGAAAAATTATTTCAGGAGAGCAATAGTGCAGTACTATCGAGCTTATAATGAGGCAATTACCAAGGTAACTGGACGCTGGATGACGAGCCTGTAGAGCTTGCTGTCACAGCTCTTTAATATATCTAGATGGTGTTTTACCAAATTCTTTTTTGAAAGATTTGGTGAAATAGGATTGGCTCTGAATACCTACCCGATACATAGCCTGCACAACCGAAATATCTTCACTAGCCAACAATTCTGCCGCTTTGCGAAGACGTAAGCTTCGTATCAGTTCCCCAACCGATTTGCCGGTAACCGCCTTGGCTTTTCCATATAGCTTCGTTCGGCTCATGCCCATTTTTTTACAAAGCATGCTTACGTCAAATTGGTTATTCTCCATATTCTCCTCAATCAGGCGTACGATTGAGGCTACGAAATCCTTTTCCTTTTCTACCACGGCAATCTCTCTCGCCTCCGAAAAAGCATTTTCGAGATACAATTTGCGAAGCTTTTGCCGGGAAGTAATAATTCGTTGTAAGGTCAATTGCAGCTCCTCTATGCTGAACGGCTTGGCCAGGTAAATATCAGCTCCTGACTTGATTCCTTCCAATCGGCTTTCCATCGCTGCCTTAGCAGTGAGGAGTATGAATGGAATATGATTGAGGGATTCATTGCCTTTCACCGCTTTGCAAAATCGGATACCGTCCATTTGCGGCATCATGACATCACTGAGAATGATATCTGGTTGATGGGTTGCCAATATTTCCAGTCCTTCGACCCCATTATTAGCCTCTAAAATGTAAAAGGCACCTTCGAAGTGTTCCTTTAAGAACTGTCTTAGCTCAAGATTATCCTCCACGACCAAAAGGGTGGGCTTTTTGGTTTCGTTTAGGGTCTCTTGTGGACTATCGATATAGGTTTCTGGATAGAGATCCTTTAGTTTTGGTAAATCGTAATCGGCCTTCTTGTAGATAACCTGAGTGCTTATTTCATCTGGGCTCAGATGCGCATTTCCTTTAGGCAATCCAACCAAAAATTCTGTTCCTGCTCCGTCTTGGCTAGATACGCGCAATATTCCACTATGTCGAGCTACCAAGCTCTTGACTAGGGCAAGTCCAACACCTGTTCCTTTCTTCTCATCATGTGGAAACTCCTCTCCTCTGAAATAGCGATCAAAAATTTGAGATAGAGATTTAGATGGGATACCTGCACCATTATCCACAACACTAATCCAAAGATAATCGTCTGCCGTGTGGTCACTAGGAAGTTCATGGGAAGCACTGTAAGTGGGCCTAGGTTTACGATCATTTTCGAGAATTGACAACTTAATATTTCCCCCAACTCCGGTATACTTAAAGGCATTCCCCAATAGATTCACTAAGATCTTTTCCACTACATTCTTGTCCATCCAGAAGTTATCGGTCAAACCGGCGGATTGGAAGCTAAAATCGATATCCCTCAGTAAGGCATGTTCCCGAAAATTTTCAAATATATCTTCCGCAAAAGCACTTAGGTCAGCCTTTTCTGCATGTAGGGCGTAAGAGCCAGATTCGATTTTTCGAAACTCAAGGAGCTCATTAACAAGGTTGAGCAGACGCTTGGCGTTGTTCTGCATTACCTGATAATATCTACGCTGTTTACGGCTACTAACCTCTCCCTTTATCAACTGCTCTAAAGGATTGAGAATGAGTGTCAAGGGTGTCTTAAATTCATGTGAAATATTGGTAAAGAACTGTAGCCTCATTTTATGTAAATCTGCCATTTGCTGTTCCCCCAGCAGGGTAAACTCATAGACTTTTTTCAGTTTATACCATCTGGTGAAGTAGTAGAAGATACTAGCAATAACGCCCAAAATTAAAAGGACGTAGATTATTTTTGCCATCGTGGTCCACCACCAGGGAGCTATGATAGCAATTTCCAAAGTAGCTATTTCCTCGCTCCAGATCCCATCACTGTTAGAGCCCGCGACATGAAAAGTATATTGCCCATATTCCAGATTTGAATAAGTAGCCTTACGGTCTTTTGCATCAGTGTAGACCCAATCCTCATTGTAACCATCTAATTTGTAACGGTATTGGCATTTATCCGGGTTGGCAAAATGCAAAGAGGCAAAAGAAAGAGAGAAGTTGTTTTCGAGGTGGCTAAGGCGAATGCGCTCGGTCAAATTAATGCTCTTCTCCAAGAGCGTCCATTGGTTTTTGGCCACCCGCAGTTGTACCGGCTCATTGTTCACAATCAGATCCGTTATGACAATTTTGGGTTTTTGTTCATATTGCTGGATCTCACCAGGATCAAAATAGTTAATGCCGTTAGTACCACCGAAGTAAAGCCTACCATTACTTCCAGTAGCCGCCGCTCCAATTTTAAAGCTATTACTTTGCAAACCATCATTGATGTCATAATTGGTAAAACTTTCCGTAACAGGATTAAACATGGACAATCCCCTGGTACCCAACCATAAATTTCCAGCTTGATCCACTTGAATACTCTCGATATCTCTGGAAGGGGCTCCCTCAGCTACGGAGTACTGCCTTGAAGTATAAGTACCGTCTGCAAAAAGTTCCAGCTTGTTCAATCCTCCCCCAATCGTACCTACCCAAAGCACATTTGGACTGGTCTTAACGATTGGCCAGATGAAATTGGACCTGAGTTGATTCGTCTCCCCTGAACCTTTGTAATGAATGATTTTGGCTATCTGGCCTGTCCTGGTCAATAGTATATGATTCAATCCATTATCTGTACCCACGAAAACTTCATCACTTTTCTCATCGGCATAGATAAAGCTAACCTTATCAGAGCTCAGTTTCCAAGGAGCAGTTTGGCTGGTTATTCTTTCTATCTGATAGTTATTTTGGTCCTGATAGACAATTCGATTTAGGCCGTTGTGCCAGGAGCCCGCCCACATTTGGCCAAATTTATCACAGGCTAGTGCAAAAATGACATCATTGGTTAGGGAATTCGGGTTGTCTCTTTCGTGGAAAAGTTTCTGAAAACCAGATTGTCCTGCTTCATAAATATTCAAACCCTCTTGCGTGCCAATCCAGATTCGATCCTCCTGATCGGCGGCTATAGACCTAATCTTATTGCTACTAATACTACTAGGTGCATCATTCTGATGTAGAAAGTGTTTAAACCTCTTATGATCAAAGTCATAAACATTCAATCCATTTTCTCTGGTTCCAATCCATAGTTGTCCATCTGCATCTTCCAGCATCGCTCGGATATAGTTGCCACTTAGGGAGTTTTCCGGATTCTGCGGATCACTTTGCAAAAGATGAAACTTCTTTTGGCTTAGATCTATGTAGTTAACGCCACCCCCGAAAGTACTCACCCACAGACAGTTCGACTGGTCCATGAAGAGGTCACTGACATGGCTGGAGGTTAATGAATATTTTGTAAAGGGTTCTTTCTTCTGATACCATTTAGGCAACAAGCCCTCCTCTGTAATCTGACAATGTACCAAGCCAGAAGTTGTACCAAACCATAGGTTCTCACCTTCTTTTACTAATCTAGTACTGGTGAAGTTCGTCGCTTCGAGCTTTCCAGTGAAGCTATCCGTGGCGAATGGCATCTTCTTCAATTTCACGGAAGGCTTTTCCTTGGCAATAACTCCTGAATAGATCGCTTCTTGGCTGGCAAGCCATAACTCACCCTGATCTATGGTAAAGCCAATAAAATCGTTTGCTTCTTGATCATCAACCAGCAATTGTATCGGTTCTAATTGAATTTTCGAGTCGCCGAGGTCTACCTTAAACAAGCCCCTCGCCCCCAGTAGCCACCAGTCCCCGTCTTTATACATGATTTCATGAACCAGGCCAATGTTAGCTGGTAGACTCGTTTCTATCTTTTTCAATTCCAGCGCTTCGCTTACTTCGAAAAAGGAGATATCAGTGGCATTTCCTAAAATGAGTCTATCACTTTTCTGGTCAAAAGCAATATGAGCTACAGAGGTGGCCAGGCTTGATGTATTATCTCGCTTTAGCTCTAGAAATGTAGCGGTGGCAATATCAAAGCATTCTACCCCACCCTGAGTTGCCAACCAAATTCTCCTTTTGTTATCAATGCAGAAATCATTGATTCGATTTGTGTAAACGTTTCGCAGTGGATTGTTTTGATTGTAGAAGGACTTCAATTCATACCCATCAAATCGATTGAGGCCAAAGTAGGTGCCAATCCAGATGAAATTTTGGTCATCCTGTGTAAGGCAGGTCGCATCGGTATGAGCAAGTCCCTCATCAATAGTCAGATACTGAAATTGATGATTAACCTCCTGAGCAGATAGGACCGACATTCCTATCCAATAAAGCATGCCGATAAGAAAAAGGTATCTGTTGCTCATAACTATTGTCCTTTAATGAGATGGGTAAATCAATTGGGCTGAATAGCTGAAAGTCGGTATAGGCCTGCTCCATGTGGAGGCAATTCTACGCTATAGTTCCTTTCAAAAATCCCCATGTCTTTCTTTGCCCAAAGATCTCGCACTTCATAGGCGGATCGCATGTATTCCCACTCAAATTCAAAAGTGAGTGATTTGGAGTCATCGCTAAGGTTGAACAAGGCTATGAAGCGATCTCCGCTATCTGGATCCGTAGCCACCCAATAGGCCTCTTCAGCCAGCTTAAGTACCTGTCGATTATCGGTACTCTGCTGATTGACGGCAAGCACTTCTTCATTTTGTAGAAATGCTAAAATCTCAGGTGGGGTACTTAACAAATCTCCCCCCATCATTAAGGGAGATCGGGCAATACTCCACAAAGTCATCAAGGTATAGTGCTCCGGGATAGTGAATTTAGACATTCTATCCGGACCATGGGGGCGATTTTGCAAAGAAATGTGGCCGATCGGGAGCATGTCAGCGTCAGGCCAATGATTCTCCTTGATAAAGGGTGACCAAGCATTGATCAGATCAAAGTTGTGTTCAATCTTATCCCAATCATCCCAGAAATCGCCAGAGATGCGCCACATGTTAGCATGGGTGGACAGATGATGGGCTTGCGAAAGTGGTGCTTCTCCGCAGGAAAGACTTAGCACCATGGGGCGGCCGCAGTTTTCGATGGCCTTGTGAATCATTTCAATCTCTCCCTTGTGATAATTTTGATACATCATATCATCGGCCTTAATGTAATCCACCTCCCAGCTAGCATATAATTCAAAGAGCGAATTGTAGTAAGCCTGGGCCCCCTCTTTCGTTGGGTCCACTCCATACATCTGGTTCAGCCAGCGGCAAGTATCCCAGGGTTCTGCGATATCTTTAGCAGTAAAATCTGTACCGAGAATGGCCGTTTCTTGATGGGCCGCCATACGATGAATTCCTCTCATCATGTGCAGTCCAAATTTCAAGCCTTTGCTGTGTACATAATCCGCAATAGGTTTAAATCCCTTACCACCGGCTGCTGAAGGAAACCGATTAATCGCTGGCATTAAACGCCCATACTCATCCATGGTTGTGAATTCTGGGTGCAAGGGACTACCATCTGCATTATACCTAATATTAGGATGACCATGACGCCTTGGCGTCTCCCAGTTGCCTGGCTCCGGATGCCACCAAATGTAATCGATAACTGCATATTCCCATCCATACTGTAAGAGGTTTTCAGCCATAAAATCCACATGCGCCTTAAACTCTTCTTCGTTGATTCTACAGTCATAAGCATCAAAGCTATTCCATCCCATAGGAGGAGTTGGAGCCACCATTTCCTGGTCGGTCTTGACCACTTTGCCAAATTCGGCCTTGGCAATCCGATCTGGTGATTCGACTTCTGAACAGGCAAAAAGAAGGGTCATACAAAAGAATAGTAGGGCTAGATAAGATGATCTGTTTTTCATTGCTCTAGAAGATTTAATGGTGATTTGTCTAATTGGATCGCCTCAAAAGGCTGTTTCAGCGTTTGCCTGCATAGAAAAAAGTGAGATTAACGGATGTTCTATATGCGCCTCTTGCAGATGCTTTTCCATCCTTTCTACAACTTCCGGATATTGCTCGATCAGATTGTTGCTTTCTGCTAGATCAGCCTCCAGGTCATAGAGTTCCTTGACCAACGGCTTGGATTGGTCCCTTACATTTAACTTGATGTATTTCCACTTCCCTTCCCGCACAGCCTGGCGCCCTCCTAATTCATAAAACTCCCAATAGAGATATGGATGTTTTTCTTGCTGAATTGAATTGTCTAATAAGGTCGGAAGAAAAGAGATGCCATCTGTCCCTGTTGGGACTTGTACCCCTGCCATATCGCAGAAGGTAGGCAATAGATCCATGAAGGCTGATGGATGATCCGTAATGGAGCCTGCTTTTATCCTTCCCGGCCACTTGACGATCATCGGCACCCTGATCCCCCCTTCATATAAATCTCTTTTCGCGCCTCGAAGTGGTCCATTGCTATCGAAAAAATCAACTTTGTGATGACCTTCTTGATGAGGTCCATTGTCACTAGCAAAGATGACCACCGTGTTCTCGGCAATACCTAGTTCCTCGAGCTTGGCTTCGATCTGTCCAACGGTATTGTCAATTAATTCGATCATTTTAGCGAAACCTTTTTCTGGCTGTGGCCAATCCTTATTGACGAATTTGCCATAGTTGGGTATTCGCTCTCCATCTTTTTCCATCATGGGAACCTCCATACCGTCCTTGAGATAGTACCCAGCTTCATTGTTGGCATGAGGCATGTTTAGGGCGAGATACAGGAAGAAGGGGTTGGCTTGATTTCTTTCCAGAAAATCAATTGTTTCATTTTCAAATTCTTCTAACACATAAGTCTTTTTCTCCTTCGCTACTCCGGTGCCTTCAGGCATGCCATCTGGATGATGCTTCGCATAGTTGTGCGACCAATCGGTGAGGTTTCCTTCTAAGGCTACCTTTTCGGCATTCTTGTACAAGAATTCAGGATAAAAATTATGGGCATGCCACATGTTGATATACCCATAGTATTCATCAAAGCCATTCCGCAAGGGGTCGGTGGGCGTTGGTGGATGCCCTACGCCCCATTTGCCAATTATAGCAGACCGATATCCCTTGGTCTTCAGGGCCTCAGGAATGGTGATCTCGTCGTTTAGGATAAGCTGGCCAGCGGGCTGATTCCCTCTTACGGGGCTATTACCAGGCTGTTTCCCCGTCAGTAGGCTAGCCCTTGAAGGAGCACACACAGTAGCTCCCGCATAGTGCTGTGTGAACTTCATCCCTTGGGCTGCAAGGCGGTCGATATGAGGAGTGTGTAAGGTTTGTTGGCCATAGCAGCCAAGATCTCCGTAGCCCATGTCATCTGCTAGGATATAAATGATATTGGGCGGGGCAGTTGAGCGGCTTGCATCTTGCGGATTCTTCACCTGTGGGCTACAGCCGACAGCAAGAAAGGCAAATACGAATAAGAAGCGGTAAGAATATTCCAGATTCATCATAGTTCAAAGTTGATATCGTTGATGCAAATCTAGATTCGAGCTCAAAGACCCTTTTGTTCTAATGACTTATTTCTTTGCTCAATCGTATGAGCAGAAAGTTTTTCTGAGCTGTTACCGCTTCCAAATCTAAAACTTGAAAGTGAAGTCCTGGTCAGAATCGAACTGACACTTCCGGAGTCAGATTCCAGTATACTACCTTTATACGACAGGGCCAATTAAACAGAAATGTAAAGCAGCAAATCACTTAGATGCCCTGATCAGAATCGAACTGATATAGCCGGAGTCAAAGTCCGGTGCACTACCATTGTGCTACAGGGCAGGGATAATTGTAAGCACAGAACGAATCGAACGCTCATCTCCCGGTTCGTAGCCGAGTGTTTTTCCGATTAAACTATGCGCCTTTTTAATGAATAATTAATGGCCTGTTCACTCCTCTTATAAATGATGAAGGAATAATGTTGGTGGTGGAGGTCCAGGCCCCTTTCCAGGAAGCCCTTTCCTCCTTTCCACACACTTAGTCAAGGCGACGGGAATCGAACCCGCAAGCGTCTTTCGACGCGCCAGTGTCACAAACTGGTACAGCAAACCAATAGCTGACTCGCCAGGGGTAGGGATAGGAGGGCTCGAACCTCCAACCATCGCCGTCCTTGGCGCCGCTCTCTCCGCTTGAGCTACATCCCTGTATAGATATCTAGACCGCTACGCTAGCAGGTGGCAGAAAACAGAGGACAGATATGGACACGAGCTTGCTGCCAAGATCTGCGTCTCCGAGTATGAAATCTAGCATTCTGGTTTTCAGACTCTAAATCTGCTAGCATGCAAGAGTCGTTTGCAAAGCTACTATCGACCAAAGACCAAAGACCGACAAACCTACCTTAGCCATATTCACGCCCCTTCTAGTCTAGGTGGCCGGATTTGA
>CAJXPD010000216.1 GCA_913057785.1 uncultured Lewinella sp.
AATCCACATACGATTTGGGTAGGAACGGGAGAAAACGTCGGCGGTAGACACGTTGGCTTTGGTGATGGACTCTACAAGAGTATGGATGGTGGCAGAACTTGGAAGAATATGGGCTTGAAAAAGTCAGAGCATATCTCCAAGATCATTATTCATCCTGAAAATCCAGATGTGATCTGGGTGGCTGCCCAAGGTCCACTTTGGAGTAAAGGTGATGAAAGAGGTTTGTACAAGAGTACAGATGGTGGTAAGAACTGGAAGAAAGTATTAGGTGATGAGGAGTGGACGGGTGTAACGGACATTGTTATGGACCCTCGTAATCCAGACCAACTATATGCCGCGACTTGGCAAAGACACCGCACAGTAGCTTCCTATATGGGGGGTGGACCTAAATCTGGGTTGCACCGTAGTACGGATGGTGGAGAAAGCTGGGAGAGACTGAAAACCGGTTTACCAGGTGGTAACATGGGTAAAATTGGCTTGGCCATTTCACCACAAAATCCTGATGTGCTCTATGCCGCCATCGAGTTAAACCGGAAGCAAGGGGCAATCTATCGCTCTTCTGATCGTGGTTCTTCTTGGGAGAAACGTTCCAATGCGGTTTCCGGAGCAACGGGGCCTCATTATTATCAAGAACTATATGCCTCTCCGCACGCCTTTGATCGACTCTATCTAATGGATGTTCGTATTCAGGTATCGGATGATGGTGGAAAGAATTTCCGTCGTCTAAGTGAGCAAAAGAAGCACTCCGATAATCACGCCATCGCCTTCCGTGCTGATGATCCTGATTACTTGTTGATCGGAACGGATGCCGGTATCTATGAGAGTTTTGACTTGGCCAAGAATTGGCGTTTTATGGCAAATCTTCCATTGACTCAGTACTATAAAGTGGCCGTGGATGATGCCGAACCTTTCTACAACATCTTTGGTGGTACGCAGGATAACGGTTCTCACGGGGGACCATCCCGGACGGATATTAGCGAAGGGATTAGCAACCGAGAATGGTACAAGACCTTAGGTGCGGATGGACACCAATCCGCGACTGAACCTGGCAATCCCAATATCACCTATGCAGAAACTCAGCAAGGGGGACTGCACCGAATTGATCGTATCACCGGAGAACAGGTGTATATCCAGCCACAAGCCAGAGCCGGAGAAGGTTTCGAGCGATTCAACTGGGATGCTCCCATAGTGGTAAGCCCGCACAAGCCTTCCCGCCTGTATTTCGCCTCTTACCGCGTTTGGAGATCAGAAGATCGAGGAGACAGTTGGACGCCTATTTCTGGTGACCTCACCAGAAATGAGGAACGTATTAGCTTACCAATCATGGGCAAAGTTCAGAGCTGGGATTCTCCTTGGGACGTAAATGCCATGTCTAACTATAACACGATTACTTCTCTTTCAGAGTCTCCACTACAGGCTGGCTTGTTGTATGCCGGTACGGATGATGGCATCATTCAAGTAACAGAAGATGGTGGTCAGAACTGGAAAAAGATCGAAGCAGGATCACTACCAGGAGTACCTGCAACGGCCTTTGTCAACGATATTAAGGCAGATCTTCACGATGTTAATACAGTTTACGTGGCTTTGGATAACCATAAGTATGGAGACTTTAAGCCTTATCTATTAAAGAGTACCAACAAGGGTAAATCTTGGAAATCGATCAGCAGTAACCTGAAAGACAAGAATATGGTGTGGCGTATGGTCCAAGATCATGTTAAGCCCGAGCTACTTTTTGCTGCTACTGAGAAAGGAATTTTCTTCTCCATCAATGCAGGTGGAAAGTGGATTAAGTTATCCAGCAATGCGAACATTGCGTTCCGCGATTTGGCGATTCAAAAGCGCGAGAATGACCTAGTTGGAGCTTCTTTCGGACGAGGTTTCTTTGTGCTCGATGATTATAGCCCTCTACGTGAAATTTCTATGCCGCAGTTGAGGGAAGAAGCTACATTGTTCGCTACCCGTAAGGCCTGGTGGTATCGTCCTCGTTCAGTAGTAGGAACACAAGGTGCTTCCTTTTATACGGCTCCAAACCCTGATTTTGGTGCGGTGTTCACCTACTACCTATCAGACGGATACACGACTATGAAAGCAGAACGTAAAAAGGCTGAACGTAAGCTAGCTAAAGGAGACAAAGATATTCCATTCCCGGGCTGGGATGCACTACAAGATGAAATGCAGCAGTCTGCTCCTAAGATTTGGCTTACGGTGAAAGATGCCTCTGGCGCTGTTGTTAATCGAATTAAAGGCCCTGCACGCAAGGGCATTCATAGAGTCGCTTGGGATCTCCGTTATTCCTCACAAGGAGGAGTACGCTTGAATAGCAGAGGTGGTGGCTTCGGCGGTGGTGGCTTCATGGCTTCCCCGGGTACTTACACGGTCAGTCTATCCAAGGAGATTGACGGGGTGATTACGCAGCTAGCTGAGCCAAAGAGCTTTGAGGTCGTGCCATTGAGAGAAGGAGCGCTACCCGGCGCTTCACCAGCGGACTTGGCGGCTTTCCGAGGAGAAATGGAGAAGTTGCAGGGAGCAATGTCTGCCACCTCCTATTTGTTAGACAACAGTATGAAGAAGGTGAATGCGATGCAGCGGGCATTGGAACGAAGTCGTACAGAATCAGCTTCTCTCACTCAACAACTACACGATTTGAAAGCGCAGTTGTACGATATGGAAGAATTGATGAATGGCAATGCAGCTAAGAATGAGATAGGGGAAAGAAATGCACCCACCATTCGCAGTCGCATGTTCGTAGGCTTCCGTGGCATGAATACTACTTACGGTCCTACTCCCACACATAAAGAAAGCGTGAAAATTGCCATTGCAGAACTAGACAAGATGAATGCTGACCTTGAGCAGATCAGCGGCGTAAAGATTCCTGCCCTGGAAGAGGAATTAGCCAAAACTGGCGCTCCTTGGATAGAAGGTCAAGCTTTACCGAAAGGAAATAAATAGAACAGCTAATCGCTAGAGTTCAAGGCAGGGCTTCTCTCGGATTTGACCGGGAGAGGCCCTGTTTGGTATATCTCTAACGCGTCAGGTCCAACCAATCTGGGGTCTTATCAACACCCTGGGTTTTGTAGCGTGTTAGGACACTTTCTACTACATTTGGATCGTACTCAAACCAATCCACCTGCCGCTTGATTTTAAGGTTTTTATCAAAATAGAGCCAAATGGTGAACTCCATGCCCCAATCCGAATCCACTAATTTACCATAGTAGTAAAAGGGGTTGAGATGACCGCGCACAACGGCCATGCTGTCTTCTACAACTAGACTCTCAATAGCCAGATGCTCTTGTTCAGGGCTAAGTTTGTGGAAGCCCGTATCAGGCCAATTATAGAATCTTTCGAACTGCCACAGGCTGTCTAATTCCAGATGCAGATAGATGTCGTGAAATTGGAGATCGGCTCGATAAAAGGACAGGAGCTTGTTCCAGTCTTTTCGCTCCGAAAAAGTCTTGAAATAGGCGGTTGCTGTCTCTCTTACTTCTTGCTCGTAAGTGGAAGTAGAAGAATCAGAAGAGACTTCTGCCGTACCACAGCTCCAAATTGAGGCCAGGAGTATAGAACTCCAGATCAGATAATATAATTGTCGGGTCATAACTAGCCATTTTTGAGTTGTTACAAAGTAAGGGCTAATTTAATTACCAAATCTGCTTGATCCGTTCAGATGTGTATAGGCGAACCAATTTCTAGGGATATTGGCATTGCTTGAACCTATCCAGCACCAACTTGCCTATTGTGTTTGTCACTTTTGCCCATCCTTAGGTAATGAATGTCATTTTAACTTTAGAATGGCAAATCATCGATCGGGTTTATCTTATGAACCCGAGCCAGTATCACTCTGGTTGATCCAAAACCTACTTCCATGAGTATCACTCCTACCATCCACACTTTCTGCTTTTTCCTTATTGTCACTACCTCCGTCCAGCCAGCCTTCGCCACTCCTAATCCAGCAATTGACATCGAGAAGGCTTGGCGTTCACTCCAAACTATCGCCGGAACCTGGAGTGCTGATGACCAGAACCAGGTGAAATGGAGGCAGACAGGTCAGACTAGACTAAAGAAGGTTGTCTTTGAGGCCGGAGAGGAGCGAACGATAGGGCAGTTGATTCGAAAGAAAGATACAATTATCTATGAGTTTAAAAAGGATGACCAAATCGTGAGTTTGGAACTCAAAGAGGCTTCCTCTTCAATGTGGGTTTTTACCACAGAAACAGATGCACTTCTACGATCGGTTCAACTTTCACTAATCAATGGGGAAGTCTTGAAAAATGAGATCGTCGCGGAGAGTCCAAGTGGTCGTCGATTTAGCATTCAATCGGAAATGAGCCGGCAGTAAGCCCGCTTTATCAGGGATACTTTGGGCTATAGCAAACCACTAATAAATTCCTGACTCAAAGCCAAAGTTTCGGCCTGTGCTTGTAGATGCGGAATATGCCCACAATTATCGATTAAAATACCCTTGGCATTGTTCCCGATACCTTTCGCAATATCCCACATATGCTGCTGAGTGGCATATTCGTCCTGTGCCCCTTGTAAGATCAAGGCGGGACAGCTAATGCTGGCCATTTGCTGTTCAATATTCCAGGTGGAAAAAGATTCCGAGGTCCAGGTATCTGCCCAGGCATAAAACAGGGCTTCCGTTTTCTCACCGTGATACTTGGCCAGTTTATCTTTAAAGATCGTATGCTCAAACTGATAAATGGCTTTCTGCATACCACCGGATCCAGTATCCTCCACATAGATATGTGCGGCTTCAGTAATAATACCTCTTAGTTGGTCTGGATAATGTGCCGCATAGATCAAAGCGATGGTCCCGCCATCGCTATGCCCAACCAAGATGGGCTTTTCCAAACCTAACTCCTCCGTGAGCCCACGAAGATAAACGATGGCCTCGATCTCCAAGTAGTCATTTTCTCTTTCCTTATTAAAGGGAGAGGACAAGCCATGCCCCATCCGATCATAGACAACCCCATTGCATTGCAAGGCTTCGCAAAGTAGGGCCGGGTACCCTTTCCACAGCGCCACGGATCCCAGCGCTTCGTGTAAAAAGATCAAGGTTGGTCGATCTGAGTCCTTCGTATAATGCAATTGCTCTACCCACAACTGGATACCGTTGATCGTGAAATGCGATGAACTTTTCATATCGGAGAAAGTTACTATTTTGTTTGCAAGTGAACTAAGACTTTAAAATACAAAGCATATGCTCGCCGTACGTTACGCCACCCTCTTCGTATTCTTTTTCCTTTTTGCATTTTTCGGACAAGCCCGCGTTTTAGAAGTTAAGATAGAATCCAGGACGCCTATATTGAATAGCAAATCTTGGGGTAGTGCAGGTGCTTACGAATTAATTAAGGGGACTATTACTTACGGACTCGATCCAGAGAACGTGGCTAACCAGAAAATTGTTGATCTCTATCTCGCTCCAAGAAATGCCGATGGACTAGTCTTAGCCACCGGGAACTTGGTTGTGGCTCAACCTTTGGATCGATCTAAGGGGAGTGGCTTGGCTATGGTAGAGGTATCGAATCGAGGAGGCAAGTTCACGCCCTCTTATTTTAATCAAGCCACTAAAGGCAGAGAATTACTTCCGGATGATCCAGCCTACTGGGGAGATGGACTCTTACTAGAGCAAGGTATGACCTTGATTTGGGTGGGCTGGCAGTTTGATGTGCCGGTTGATGAAAATACCTTACGATTAGAGGTGCCGAAGGTGATGCAGCAGGATGGTTCTCCGATTATGGGGTGGGTGAGAAGTGATTGGACGGTGGATCAAGATGCTGAATTCCTGAGTTTGGGGCATCGAATGCAGACCGGCTACCCTGCTGTCAACTTAGATAGTGAAGAGCACCGGCTAACGGTTCGAGATGGGCGAGATGCTCCACGATCCATTGTTCCGAGAGCTACTTGGTCATTTGGAAGAATAGAGGATGGGAAACTGGTGAGAGATGCCAAATACATCCATTTAGAGAGTGGGTTCCAAGCTGGGAAAATATATGAACTGGTGTATCAATCCAAAGATCCAGTAGTCGTGGGGATGGGCCTTACGGCAATTCGGGATGTCTTGAGCTACGCTAAGTATGACGCTAGCTGCCCTTTTCCGGTGAAGCAAGGTATCGCCACTGGGGTCTCTCAAACGGGCCGCTTTTTACGCACCTTCCTTTATCATGGCTTAAACACCGATGAGGCAGGTCGACAGGTATATGATGGGATGTTGATCATCACGGCAGGCGCAGGAAGAGGAAGCTTTAACCACCGCTTTGGACAACCCTCCCGGGATGCTCACCGATACTCAGCTTTCTTCTATCCTACGGATGTTTTTCCCTTCACGGGGATGGAGCAGGAAGATCCGTTTTCAGGTAATCAGGATGGATTGTTCAATGGAATGCGTGTTCAAGAACATCTACCCAAAATCTTCTATGTCAACACCGGCTATGAATATTGGGGACGGGCCGCCTCCATGATTCATATCAGTGCAGATGGCACAAACGATGCGCCTTTAGCCGAGAACGAACGTGTATATCACATTGCCTCCGGACAGCATTTTGTTGACGCTTTCCCACCCAGACAAGATCGAAAATTGGGACGGGATATTGCTGCCTATCGTGGAAACCCTTTGCAGTTTAAGCCCAATTATCGTGCGTTATTGCTGCACTTGGGAGACTGGGTATCAAGTGATAAGGATCCACCAGCGAGTCAATATCCGAAGATTGAACAAGGCCAGTTGGTAAACAAGGAGTCTTTGGACTTTCCATATCTAAAGGGTTTGGCTGCGCCAACCGTAATTCATCACGCTTATCAGGTAGATTACGGAGAAAGGTGGAAGTTAGACGGTATTGTGGACCAGCAGCCTCCGATTTTGGGATATGCCTATCCAACGTTGGTTCCGCAGGTAGATAGCCGTGGGAATGAGATCGGTGGTATTCGCAACGTGGAGATTCGAGTTCCTTTGGCCACTTATACCCCATGGAGTTTGAGAGAAGGGATGGCAGGAGATACTAAAGAACTTTCTGATTTTAGAGGAATGTATATCCCTTTTGCCAGAACAGAGCAGGAACGGATCGTGCATAATGATCCACGACCTAGTATTAATAGTTTGTATCCGGACAAAAAGACCTACGATGCCAAGGTGCAAGAAGCCATTACGGACCTGGTTCAGGAGGGCTTTTTGTTAGAAAGAGATCGTGGGTTTGTTCAACAGCAGGCTTTGAAGCATTGGGAATACACGGATACAGGATTATTGGAAAAATTGGAAACTCGAGGACCTGCAAAAGGAAAGTGCCTCGTGATCGGAGGTGGTCGATTAGATTGGGAAATCTATGAGGCCTTTCGAGATTTAGCTGGCGGGGATAGCGCCAAAGTAGTCATTATCCCTTCTGCATCAGAGGATCGCTTCATTCTAAGAGATGGGTATAATAAGCGATTAAAGATTCCCTTTGAGAAGGTAGGATTGAAAAATATTACCATCCTTCATACCCGCGATCGCAAGATGGCAGATAGTGATTCCTTTGTGGCTTCGCTACAAGAAGCCGATGGTGTTTGGTTTGTAGGAGGAAGACAGTGGCGTTTAGTGGATGCCTATGGTGGCACTAAAACTGAAATCGAGCTACGGAAGGTCTTGGAGAGAGGAGGTGTGATAGCGGGTACATCGGCAGGTGCGACCATTCAGGGATCGTATCTAGCCAGAGGAGATTCTAAGACCAACCAGATTATGATGGGAGATCATGAGGAGGGATTTTCCTACATTTCTAATGTGGCCATTGATCAGCATCTGCTGGCGAGAAACCGCCAGTTTGATCTATTTGAAGTACTTGAAAAATACCCGCATTTACTAGGCATAGGCTTGGATGAAGGTACCGCGATTGTAGTGGAAAAGGATGTGGCTCGGGTGATTGGCAGAACCTATGCGGTATTCTACGATCCCAGTATTGGAGACCAAAGCTTTTTGATGTTGAGGAAAGGGCAAAAATACGATCTGCGTACGCGGCAAAAAGTGGATTGATAATCGAAGATCCACTTAACCATTTTCTTAAATCCGTGTTAACAAAATAGCTTGTGATAGTTCTGTGATACTTAGCGGCTATTTTTGCAATCAAAAAGGATTACCATGAAGAATTATTGGATTATGTTGTTAGTAATGGGCTTGACTACAGCGGCTTGTAGCCAAAAGTCAGGTGGAATTACGACTAAGGAGGCCCCAAAAAATGGCATTCAGACCATTGAAGAATATCTGGAAGGAAAAGATTATTCTGCCTATGAAATGGCCACCTTTGCCGGAGGCTGTTTTTGGTGTACAGAAGCATCTTTCGAAAGGATTCAAGGGGTGAAATACGTGATCAGCGGATATGCTGGTGGGCAAAAAAGTAGACCTACTTACGAAGAAGTTTGCTCTGGCACCACTGGCCATACGGAAGCAATTCAGATATATTACGATCCGGCAGTGGTGAGTTTTGATAAATTACTGGAAGTATTTTTTGTAGCCCATGACCCGACACAATTGAATCGTCAGGGACCAGACCGGGGTACGCAGTACCGTTCGGCCATCTTCTTCCACAGTGAGGCGCAAAAGGCAAAAGTGGAGGCTTTCTTCAAAGCCCAAGCTGGCAACTTTTCTAGCCCCATTGTAACGGAAATAAATCCATACGGCGCCTATTGGGTAGCTGAGGAATACCACCAGGATTACTATGAAAGCCATCCATACAATCCCTACATCGCCAATGTTAGTAAGCCTAAAGTGGAGAAAGTGAAGAAGGTATTTGCTGACATTATAAAGCCAGAATTTAAGAAATAACCCTTGTTAGAAGGCGGAAGTAGATACGATTTCATTTTGCTGTTTCCGCCTTCTTCATCCAGTCGCTGCTCTTCTATTATACTCCCAATTATTTCCTGTTCGGAACGACTTTCCTCCCACTTTTCCAGTATTCCATCGATTTTTTTCAACCCGATCTCTAGCTCAAGTGTTTTATATTCAATAAATTAATGGAGGCTTAGCCACAACATTGAATATGGATACATTAGAAGAGAAACTACAGGGGATAAACTTTACGGGATACGTCCCAATAAAGCTCTTTATAGAGAGCCTAGGGCAGATGTCTCAATTGCCCTATCAAAGCACTATCAGCTTTGAACCCTTCTTCAATATGTTGAAGAAGAATCTTGCCTTGGATCGCACCGAGGTGTCTCAAATGGTTCAGCAGGCGTTGGTCGAAGTTGAAAAAGACCTAAGCAGTGAGCACTGTGTGGTCGGGAATGAGCAATTCAAAAACCGCTTAGATCATATCATGGGACTGATGATGCCCTCCTTGATGTTCAAGGATAATATAAGTATGATCTCTCCTCCCTTCGCCAAGCAGTTTGTGTACAAAACGCCTGCTATGAAGGAATTTTTTGAATCAGGTGATTGGGAGGTTAAGATTGAGGAGAAGAAAATTAAACACGGCACCAAGAACAATTCTATTCAGGCGGCCATTTTCATATTGAATTCGATCTACGGTACTGATTTTCCGCTGTTTGAAGGTATGGTAATGACTTACCGCAACATTCATACCGGCCTGGAAAAGCACTATCAACTATCCTTACGTTTAGACTTCATTGAGATCGAACAACTCAATCCTAAGCGTAAGATTACCAAGAAGCAGATCCAGGAGTTGTATGATAATTTTGAGAATGAGGAACTGTGGTTGAAGTATGTGCCACCATCAGATTTTGCCTTTAAGGGAATTGCCATCGGAACATTCCACGATGTAACCGAGATTGAGGTTTTATCTCAATTGAAAGGGATGGTGATGGATACGGAGCGTAAGATTGATCCCTTTGACATGATGCCCATCATGCGCAATCAGCTTCGCTCTTACTTAAATACCGCCAACTTAGATTTAGGGTTTATTGGTGTGGTCTTTAAAGATTTTTTGGGAGGAAATTCCTTTAGCCTAAGTGGCACGAATGATCTTGACCTTCTCCGATCTTACGACAACTATGACGGGACTGGCGGTGCCTACTGCCGAATCGGGAGTTCCCATGAACCCATGCTATTTAAGCATTTGAGAAAGATTGAGGAACCCTCCAAAGGAGAGCAGCGCCTAATCGATAATGGATACCATAGTGTGATTTTGGTTCCTTTGCGAGATGAACGCGGAAAGATGTTGTCTATTTTCGAGTTAGGTTGTAAAGATGAAAAAGGCTTTAATGCGCTAACGATGATGAAGCTGGCCGAGATATTCGATCTTCTACGATTGGGTAACGACCAGTACTACTACGACATGACCAACCGCATTAACCAATTCATCAAGCAGCAGTTTACTTCCATACATCCTAGCGTGGAATGGAAGTTCGAACAAGTGGCGGCAGATCATGAGGTACGCAAGACATTGCCAGATTTTGATGGGGCTATCGCACCGATCGTCTTTAAAGACGTGTACCCCTTGTATGGGCAAGCAGATATTGTGAGCTCTTCCAATCTGAGAAATCGATCGATTCAATTGGATTTGATTGAAAACTTAGAGCGGGCTATCCAGTTAATGGGGACTTGGTTGGAGCATTTGGATTTTCATCTGCTCGAATCCTATAAATTGGAGGCGGAAGCCATCCTGGATCGCTTACGTGAAGAGTTTATGTCTAGTGATGAGACGCAGGTAGTGGACTTACTATCTCGAGAGATTCACCCCTTATTGCGCCAATTGAAAACGCAATACGCGCAGTTGCCAGGGGAACCTTATGATGAATATTTCGAGGGGATAGATTCAACTCTAGATGTGGTGTATGAGCAGCGGAAGCGTTATGAGGAAAGTGTGAGTCGCTTGAATCAGACAATTGGCAACTTCCTAGAACAGGATGATGCCAGGATGCAGAAGATTCTTCCACACTTCTTCGAGAAGTATAGTACAGATGGGGTAGAGTACAATATATATTTGGGTCAGTCGCTATTACCAGAAGGTGAGTTTAGTGAATTCTACCTCAAAGACTTCCGACTCTGGCAATTGGTCAATACCTGCGAAATAACTCGCCTAGTTGAAGAGCAATCCAAGGAATGGCCAGTGCCTTTGACCACTGCTCAATTGCTATTTGTCTATAACTCCCAGCTAAGTATCCGGTTCCGCATGGATGAGAAACAATTCGATGTGGATGGTACCTACAATGTCCGCTACGAGATCTTGAAGAAGAGAATTGATAAAGCGGTGATTAAAGGAACGAATGAGCGCTTGACGCAGGCCGGTAAGATAGCCATTGTCTATTTGCAGGAGAAAGATCGGCAGGAGTACCTGACCTACTTGGAGTACCTCATTCGTAAGGGATATATTACGGAGGAGATAGAACAATTAGAATTGGAGAAACTGCAAGGGGCAGATGGCCTGAAAGCACTACGTGTCACCGTTGCCGTGTAACCTTTACTGTATGGTATAGAACTAGCAGAAAGCTAATTCACATAATTGAGATGACGGAGACTACTGCGTCATCTCAATTTTTATATATGGGTGGATTCTGGCGTTCATTACTGCATTCAATACCTGAAAGTTCATGGAAAATTGTTCCAAGCGCACCAAGGTTTTGATTTCAAGGGTAGTGGTAGAATGGGCCTTCAAGGTGAAGATGTCTGAGCTTCCATGCAAATTATAGGCACTAAGGCTGTTGATGATGAAGTCCGCATCCGAGTTATTCTTGATCTCAACGCTTGCCAGATTGCTATCGCCAACGTACCTAATCTTGCCAATTTCCAAGCAACTGCTGATTAATGGGACGAGATGCTCTTCCTTACCAATTAGCATATTCTTATACCAAGCCACGGTTCGGCCTGCGAAAAGAGCTTCCTTGACGGCAGCTGCTGTTTTTTCTTTAGCAAATACTAAGGTGATTGGGCGATGACCGCCCTCTGCCAGATCAAACTGCCAATCTACTAAACCATGGATATCTGAGGTGCCAATCACCCCTAAGTTATTGTCTAGGGCAATCCGCATCGCTTCATCAGAAAAGGTTAATTCATTCACGACCTCAATCCCGTGTAAAAGACTATCTGCAATCAGCTTTTTATGCATATCCGTGAGGGTGGCGATGCCGTCCTTCCGTTGCGAAATCCAGTTGGGATGATTCCAAAATACGTAAGCCCCCTGTCGATTGGCTTCTTCGAAAGCCAATCTAGTATCTTCTACTAGAATCTTGTTGGCGTCCTCTACAAAGATAGCGTTAGCGTGACCAGGAGGCATGTCTCGAGTAATTTCGACGCCAGGAATGACCAAGATGTCGTTGTTTTCGGCAAACCCCTTAGCAATTTCAAAAGCTCGATTGCGATCAGGATGGGGTATATCTTGTTGATGGGGCTGATACTCTAAATGGTCAGTGATGGCTATAGCATCCAAGCCATCCCGCAAGGCCTCTTCTACCCGAATTGTAGGCCAAACCGCCCCATCCGAAAAGACCGTGTGAATATGGAAGTCGCATTTCAGGGTTTGGTAACCCGGTACGTTGGGGAATTCGATCTTGCGCCCGAAGCTGTGACTGTGAGGTGATTGGGCATCTAAGAGGGTGATGCAGAAGGAAAGAAAGAACAATATGGATAGGAGGTTTTTCATGTTACTTGATCTTATAAATGGCTAGATAGTAGGAGAAAGCTAGCTAAAAATAATGAGTACCATCGTACAACTGATCTTTTCTTTTGACAAAGATCGATAAGTGTTAAAGTAGGAAGGGAGGACCCAACGACCATAGACTAGAATGCTGTCTTGTCGACTAAAAGTTATGATGAAAAACTATTGCCTGATTGGAATTTGTCTTCTGGCTTTCTCCTGTGAGAAGACTGAAATAGAACCTACTCCTGTGAAAGAAGGAGCCGTCCACTTCAAAGATTTGAAAGCTGGACAAGAAAGTCGATTCATTCGGTATACCTTGAATTGCGTTGATTTCGATGAGTCCTTCCAATGGACTGGAGATACCTTGATCTTAAAGGTTGTCGAAGAAGGTACGAAATTATACTTCGAAGAGTCGCTTACACCCGGATCCCCCATGTATCAACAAGGAGGAGATGTAAGCCCGGTTTTATATCCCATTGAGCAACAGGTAGATCAACTATATCTGCCTGAAAGAGAGGATTCCAAGCTCTTCTATTTTTTCGGCAGTGATTTCCTCATTTTGAAAAAGGAACCTTCGACTCTTCTAAACCGCTTAGAACAGGACCAATGCTATATGAACTTGAAAGGAGAAGCCTTTGTCGGCGATGAAATTGGGATTATTGATCGCTTTGAGATCGGCACTTTTAAAATTGAAGATAAGATGGCCGTCTCTTGTATCCCTATCTATCTGGGAATTGATGCCTATCTAACTTATGACTTGGATCAATTGTATCTAAGTCACGTAATTCACAAATCAGAATTCAATGGTCAGCGAACGGATAGCATAGAAGGGTGGTTTTTGTTGGAAGATTAGCGGAATGGAGGGAGAATGCAGGAATTACCTCAAAAGCAGTTGACTTTTTGTACATTGCTTCAGCAAAACAGATGACTATGTACAAAACACTGCTTTCCACTGTATTTCTAGCATTCTTCCTATTTAGCACGGATAAACTACAGGCTCAAGATCGCGTATTTGATCTAGGTTTTGAATTTCAAGCCTACCCAACGGGCTTGATTCCAGGTCTACGCTTGGAGAGTGGGTTCGGCGAGCAGCATGCTGTACACCTACGCCTGGGGTACAATTGGCTACGACACCAAGGTTTTGGGGTGCATGAGGATGAAAGAGGAGATGGCTTTGGCTTTACGGTAGGCTACAAGTATTACTTCAAACCAGGCTTTGAGCGCTGGTTTCTAGGAATCAAAAATGATATCTGGTGGAATGAGGTAGATTGGATGGATAATATTGGTCAAAGCGATGAGATTAGCGGAACGACGAATATTACGGTAGTACAACCCACCTTAGAAGGTGGAATCGCCTTGCCTGTAGGTGAAAACTGGTTTTTCTCACCCACAATCGCATTTGGATATGAAATCAATGTGGTGACCAAAGGAGAACCAACGGGTGAAGGAGCCATTCTGTTATTGGGCTTCACCTTTGGAAGAAGATGGTAAAAAAAGATGTGCGCTGAAGCTCATCAGCGCACCCTAAATCCTATAATGAAAACTAAAACTCTATCTGTCATGGATTCGGAAGATGCTTTTAGATTTTCTTCACCTCAAAATACAAGGTGTCACTGCTCACCCCAGTAAAAATCCCAAGTCCATTGTCAATGTTACTAGGCGGTTCAGTTAGACTTTGCGAAGAGGTACCGGAGGTCTGATAAAGGGCTGCATATTCAGGGCTAACCCGGAAAACGATAACCCGATGCGTACCGTACTGTGTGATCTCCCTTCTTGGGTTTATACTGTGAAAATCTGTGATGCTAGGTTCCGTTATTCTTCGAAATCTTTGCCCTAAATCCTCCTCCAGGTCCGCCAAAAAGTCATTGACATACTCCGGGTTTGTCTCAAGATTTTCGATCAGCACATAGTAGTAATCCCCTTCGGGATTGTCCCAACTAACTTCTATCGGGTCGATCTGAGTAAAACCACCCCCCGGAAAGCCGCCATTGTTCGTAATCTTCTCCATTTCTATTGCTGAAGTCGATAACCGGGCTTCTCTTTTACCCGGTACGAAGGTTGAAGCGCTGATGGTTGCGCCCTTCCATTCAAATTCTAGCACATAGGAATTTTCGGCTTCAATTACCAGTTCAGGTTGGCGATAAAATCCTTCACCAAAGGAGTTCAGATCGAAGGTGTTGTCCCCTTCTTTGATGGTGATATCTAGTTCGTCTAGTGTAACCAATTGCGTATCCTCGCGGGCATAAGAATTAGATAGGGTTACCCTTAGGGAATCCAATGATTGTCCCGCATACAAGTAACTACTTACCACAGGAGTTTCTGCATCAATGCTGCTGATTGACGTCTCTTCGCAAGCACATAACACTAGAACGGCCAGAAGAACAGCGATATAGGAGATATTTTGCATGGTCGAAAGTGTTTTAGAATAGATTCAGATTAATGAAGAGACCAATTGAAGAAAAGACTAGGCGTGAAATCTAGCAGAGAAACATTGGTTTCCAGGAGTTCTCCTTCAATCACTTCATACTCTTTGTACCAGACATTACTTCGGTTGTATAAATTAAAGATGGAAAGCCCCAGACTGGCCTTGGAAGTGCCCATGTTAAAATCGTGGGTGGCAGATAGATCAAAGCGGTGATAAGCCGGAAGACGTAAGCCATTTTTGTCACTTACTTCAAAGAAATCTGCAGTGGTACCATCCAACAGAGGTACTTCATAGTAGCCAGTCGGAGCCGTGTAGGGCCTTCCGGTAGCGTAGATAAAGGTGGCTCCAAAGGTCCATCTCCCCAGTTTATAATTGCCGATGATTTTGAGTTCGTGAGTTTGATCCTGGTTAGCATGAAAGGGCTCGTCTCCGAAAGCCTCGAAGTCGTAGAGTACCTCTCCTAAGGTATACCCAATCCATCCAGTAAATTTTCCTACCTTCTTTTGTAGCAAGAACTCTATTCCTTTTGCTTCACCAGTGCCGGTGTAAAAGAATTCCTCGAAATTAAGGGCGCGCCCGGGGCCAAAGCCTGAAGACACTAATCGAGTGGTGTATTCTGATAGGCCATCCAAAGTTTTGTAATAGCCTTCCACATCAAAAAGCCAAGTGCCCGTTTCGAAACTTGTGCCAAGGATATAGTGATAGGAGGAGCTGATGGGCACATTTTGGTCATTAGCAAGCAGCCAGAAATCTCGACTGCCTTGTTGGATGTCTTCTCGAACGATACGCGTCGCAAATTGGTAGTACTTACCCCAGGCACCCTTCATTTTCATTTGGTCACTTAGTAGATAGGTGAAATTGAATCGTGGTTCCAGATACATTTGATCCGTAACACTGTAATGAGAGGCTCGAAGTCCGCCTTTGAGAATTAGCCGATCTTGAATGGTTATGCGGTCCTGTATATAGAGAGAGGAGGTCCAACCCTCATCCGCGCGGTCTAATACTTGAATGGTATCGTTCTGTGTGTACTCGTAAATGATGTCCTGAAAGGTGGTTTGAAATCCGAATTCTAGCTGGTTGTTGCGCGAAAGCTTGTATTCATTGTCCACCTTGAAGGTGACATCTTTTAAGTCATTGTATTCGTAATTGCCATTGGTTCGGGTGATGGTAGAATCTCCACGGTCAATGGTGGTTTCGTTCCGGCGGTCTCGTTGGCTATAATAATTGGAGTAGGAGAGGTTGGCATTGGTATAAAAACGATCACTCCAACGATGCGACCATTTGGCGCTACTTCCCCAGTTTCCCCAATTCGTGAGGTCTGTATTGTTGCTTTGGAAATTGAAGTTGAGGTTACCCCCAAACCTCCCGCCAAAGCTGCTATTGTCCAGATTTCGAGAGTTGTCCAGATTATCTTGTCCGTTGAAAAAACTGATGGAGATACGATCCTCTTCCGTAGGGCGATAAGTGACCTTGGCATTTAGGTCATAAAAATAGGAATTGGGTTGTACCTCCTGAAGCCCAAATCTGCCACCACCTGGCCCGGGAGGGGCATCAGCGGCATTACTTTCTGTAAAAGCATCAAAGATATTACTGTAAAAGGCGCTTTGAAAGGAACGTCGTCCGGCTACCAAGAAGGATCCTTTGCCGGAAGCAAAGGGAGCTTCTACAAAGCTATTTAAACTAAGTAAGGATAGGCCCGCTCCCATATTGAATCGTTCTGTACTTCCGTCTTTCCCCGTTAGTTCTACTACACTGGAGAGTCGGCCACCAAACTGAGCATCAAATCCACCCTTGTGCAGCTGGACATCCTTGATCGCATGAGAATTGAATGCACTGAAGAAACCGAATAAATGATCCACATGATAGACCGTGAAACCATCAAAGAGAATTAGGTTCTGATCTGGCGTTCCACCACGTACATAAAGCCCGGAGGAGCTTTCATTACTGCCGCTAATCCCAGGAAGAAGTTGTAAAGAGCGAAAGATGTCCTTCTCCCCAAAACTAGGCAGCGTGGCCAAGGCTGCGGGAGAGATGCCTACCCGACTCACCCCAGTCGAAGCCTGGATCAGTTGCTCCTTTTTCTCCGCCTGGACAATTACTTCTGCCAGTTGAACCCCAAAATCCATCAAGGGAATACTGAGGTTTTCCATATCCATATCGGGCGTCAAGCGGAACCGCAAGGGCTGGTATCCGATGTAGGATACGTCTAGTATGCAGGTATCATCAGGAACTTCAAACAAAGTGAAGAATCCATCGATATTGCTAGTAGCTCCGTTGGTGGTACCTTCTACTATGATATTGGCGAAGGGCAAGGTCTCACCTGAATTCTGATCTTTAATTACACCTTTAATGGTGAAATTTTGACGCGTAGGATCCCTATCTGCTTGTACCAGTTCTTGGCCAATGGTGGCTTCCTTGATCACTATCTTTCTTGGGCCTTGCTTATCGAAACTTAAGCCTGTCCCCGCTAGAATTAGGGTAAGTCCATTGTCCAGTGAGGTTTTGGGAAAGTTAGCAGTAATGCGTTTCCCTTTTACCATAGATTCGGCGTATTCAAAACTGAGTCGGTAGTTGATCTCTAGGTCTAATAGTACCAAATCCAGTGAGCGATCTGTGTAATTGCCCTTGATCTTGATGGCCTTATTGGATTGGCCCAATAAGGCCCCTGATCCAGATAATATAACCAACAAGAAAAGGGTGGAGAGTCGAATTAGCTTCATAGGTTGGAAATGTATGTTCAATAAAGCTGCCATGAGGCTGCTGTCAGGACTCCAAATTCAAGTAAAATGGAGAGGCATCAAAAACTGATCAACCAAACACCCGAAAAAATCAATCAACTGGGGTTGCACATCTATTTAGGGTGTGGCTCAGGAAATCGATGTAGAAGGGGATTTGATAGAGGAATCCCTAGGCTTCATTGAGAATTATTGGGGAATTCGAGACAATCCACCATATTTGAACCATGAATTCATTAGTGCAGACTACTACATGGTGGCAAGTCCTCCTATGGGCTGGCGGCTTGGCTTTTGTTCCCTATGCGGTAGCCATGGCTATTGAATTTCCTTTTTTGTCACTCCAGCAAACCCTCTATAACTTCATCGGCTTGGCCGTGGTGGTCGTGATCAATGTAGAGGTTCTCTTGCCGCGGCTGTATTTTAAAGAGCAGAGCCTAGCCTTTTTGGTCTCGGCGGTGACCTTGGTTGTGCTCACAGCAAGCCTGGTCTACTGGAATGGCCCAAGATGGGAGCACCCCATGGTGCCACCAGCGAGAGCAGAGATGCGGCCTTTTGTGAACAAGATGAGAGGATTTGGAGGTTATTTCAGAGCTATCGGTAGACTCATGCCTTTCTTCATGGCCTTGATCGGAAGTAGCGTGGTGAGTATCGGGACATTCGCTCGACAAAAGGAGAAAAGAGCCATTCAGTTGGAAAAGGAGAAGTTGGAGACGGAGATGAAGTTCTTGAAATCTCAGATCAATCCACATTTTCTTTTCAATGCACTCAATAACATTTATGCTTTAACCCTTACGCAATCCAAGACCGCTCCGGAACATCTATTGCGACTTTCGGATATGCTCAGATATATGCTGTATGACTGCAAAGTGGATAGGGTGCCGCTTAGTGCGGAGGTGAATTACTTGCAGAATTATATCCAAATGAAACAGCTCAAGGATAGTGGAGGAATGAATATCGAGGTCTACTTTCAACCGGGAATGCCAGATTTGCTCATTGCACCATTGCTTTTTATTCCATTTGTGGAAAATGCCTTTAAGCATAGCAAGATCGAAGATTTAGATCGAGGATGGATTAAGATCAAGTTACAGGTAGTAGACAAAGAAGTACGTTTCTGTGTAAGCAACAGTATAACCCAACAGCATTATACCAAAGATCAAATAGGTGGCATTGGTCTCGATAATGTACAGCGACAGCTAGAATTGATGTATCCAGAGCAATATTCTTTGAACATTGAGAAAAAAGAGGATCAATTCGATGTCCAACTAAGGATACAACTATAAGCCTTATGTTAAGAAGTGTCATACGCAGCTTAATCGTTGATGATGAGGAATTGGCTAGGAAGCTATTGTTGACCTATGCTGACAGGCTTCCTAATTTGGAGGTGATAGGAGAGTGTAAGAATCCACTGGAGGCCTTAGTATTTCTCCAGCGAGAACCTATTGATCTGCTCTTGCTAGATATTCAAATGCCAGAGTTGACCGGGATCGAATTTCTAAAAACACTCCCATATAAACCGATCGTGATCTTTACCACAGCCTATCCCGATTTTGCCCTGGAAGGTTTTAGTTTGGATGCGGTAGACTATCTATTAAAGCCCTTTAGTTTTGAACGTTTTGTGCAGGGAGTGAATAAGATTTTCCGGATTAGGTATGAGGATATTTTGTACATCCAAGGTATGCGGGAATATGTGGCTTTCCAGACTACGGATAAAAAGGTGTTATCGCTCAATTCTTTAAAGCAGCTTGAACAGGATCTTCCCGCTGATTTATTTGTACGATCTCATAAATCTTATATCATTTCTTTGAATAAGGTGGAATCCATTGAAGGCAATATGCTATTGATTAATCAACAGAGGATTCCTGTGGGTACCCACTTCAAGGAAGAGATTATGAGGTTACTACTAGAATAAACATTGATCGAACCCCCAAATAAAAACATGAGTCATCCCGAATTTTGGAGTTATCCA
>CAJXPD010000217.1 GCA_913057785.1 uncultured Lewinella sp.
TGCTAGGTCTCCGTTGCGCGGCACAATGGCCAATGCAACCCCTTCAACCTTACGTATAGGTATATCTTTCTTCATTGATACACTTTAAGGCTTCAAAAAATCTAGACATAGTCCTTTTTTCAAAAGGCGAGCAAAGATAAGAATAAGCTACTCAAAACCAAAGCCAAACAATTGAGCAAAATGTTGCCTTAGTTTCTCCTTGACCAAACTTAAATCCATTGGCCTACCCAGCTCTTTAGCCATGGAAGTCACGGCCTTGTCCTCTTCCTGTATGCCGCAAGGAATGATATTCTCGAAGTGTTGCAATTGCGTATTCACATTAAAAGCAAATCCGTGCATGGTCACCCAACGACTTAAATGCACCCCTATCGCACAGATTTTTCGCTTCGGTTGTGTATCCATTTCAGGAAGCCATACCCCAGTATAACCTTCTTCCCGACCTGCCTCAATGCCAAAATCCGCCAAGGTTCGAATCACTGCTTCCTCGAGATAACGAACGTATTTATGTACATCATTAAAAAAGCCATCTAGATCCAATATAGGATAGCCCACGATTTGGCCCGGGCCGTGATAGGTTATATCTCCTCCCCTGTTGATTTTATAGAAAGTAAAACCACCATCTGATAACTCCTCTTCCTTCAACAATAAATGATCCAAGGAACCACTTTTCCCTAAAGTGTACACCGGAGGATGCTCGCAAAAGAGCAGATGATGTAGCAGTGACAAAGTGGGCTGCCCATCCTTCTTACGTTGACGGTTTTCTAATTTCCGGTCTACCACCTGCTTGTGCAATTCCGTCTGGTAATCCCAAGCGGTTTGGTAATCGATCAACCCTAAATCTTTGAACTTTACTTGTTCCATACCTATATTGGCCCGCTTCTAGCCTGCTAGAGTAAAGGCTCTCTTTTTGTGCAAAAGTAAAAAGGAAAGATAAATTACAGAATACCTAAGTCTAACATCTTGCCCCTAACTTTGGTTGTTGTAGAGTTGGTTATCAAATAAATACGAGCGACCTACCAAACTACACGCGCCCAAATTGAATGCCCTACTTCCATCGCTAAGGCGAAAAAGTTATATTTGCATCTAATTGACAGTATCGTTTTCCAAGATCCTTGGATCTAGCGTAGTCAAGTTATTCCTAGACTGTGCTGTTACTAAATAATCCACACCTATGCGTCTTGAATTTCCCTCCAACTTCTTTTGGGGTTCATCCACTTCGGCGGCACAAACTGAAACTGCCGGTCCTCATTCCTGGAAAGGAATTGAAAGTCAAGACGGGCATGTTTTCGATAGAACAACAGATCACGAACTGCGCATAGAAGAAGATATTTCCTACATCAAACGTTTTGGCAGCGTCTATCGATGTGGAGTGGACTGGTCGAAGTTACAGGAAGGGCCTTTTCAAGCTTTTGATGAAGCCTGGGTAGATCACTATCAAACTTTTTTTGCGGAGCTGGTGGATGAAGGAATGGATATTCTGTTCGTATTCCATCATTTTGCCAACCCCATCTGGTTTGAAGAAGCGGGAGGATGGATGGATGAAGACAATATTCCTGCTTTCGTTGATTTTGCGCGGCGGTGTGCGGAGCACTTTGGAGAATACGTCTTCAACTGGAATACCTTTAATGAACCCAATGTATACGCCTTTGCAGGTTATATGGCTGGACGCTTCCCTCCATTCAAACGGAGCTTGCGAAAAGCCAATCAAGTACTCAAGCACCTAGGCATGGCACATGACATCGTTTATGATATTCTTAAGGGCCTCTATCCCGATAAGTGGGTTGGCATCTCCATGAACACCTTATGGGCCCAGGCTAAACACCCACTGGCGTATTTGCCTGCCTGGTGGTTCGAGCGTTGGTATCATAAGAAAACGGCTCGCGTATTTAAAAAAGTGGACTATTGGGGGCTGTCATACTATGCCTACATCCCCTTTACTCCTTTTCCTATCACTGAGGTCGAAAAGCCTGGAAAGTTGGCAAAGCTCAAGATTCCACATGACGACATGTGGGGATACCAACCAGAAGGTCTTTATCGCATACTGAAGAAGGTTTATCGTTGGCGAAAAAGGCCAGTCATCATCTTAGAAAGTGGGATCTGTACAGAGGATCCACAACGAAGGATACAGAGTATTAAAGATTATCTTTCCTTCATTCACAAAGCCATTGGAGAAGGTATTGACATTCGAGGCTATATACACTGGAGCACTTGGGACAATTTCGAGTGGAATCTTGGCCCTAGCTATAGATTTGGCTTGGTATACGTTGATTTAAGTACTAAAAACCGATATTTGACCCCGGCTGGTGAATTCTACGCTAAACTCACCACCGATAATGCGGTAGACGTTTAATGGCTTCGCAAAACACTATATAACCAACAACCACAATGAAACACGCCCTCCTTCTCTGTTCTCTGTTGCTGTGCTATTGCCTCAACCTCAGCTGCCAAAATGGAATCGCTGCCAGTGTGGGCGCCAGAAGCGCAGGAATGGGTTACACTGGCCTAACTTATAAAAACATCCATAGTGCCTTCACCAATCAGGCTGGACTGGCTCACTTGAAAGAGTTTGGTGCCTTTGCCTCTGGCGAACAGCGTTTTCTCGTTAGTGAATTACAAGCGCTAGGCGCGGCTTTTGCCTACCCTACCTCTTCTGGGACATTTGCATTGACCGTTAATAACTTTGGCTTCGAAGGCTACAGTGAACAACGATTCGGTATAGGCTATGGCCGTAAACTATTTGATAAATTGAGCATTGGTGGGCAGATATTAGTATTCAATACCAGCATTCCTGAATATGGAAGTAGAGCTGCCATAAGTTTCGAATTGGGCATGCTAGCCACTCTATCAAGAGAAGTAGATATTGCCTTTCAGATTTTTAATCCAGTACGTATAGAATGGGTAGAAGGCGAAAATCTACCATCGATATTGAAGGTCGGGATGGCCTATCACCCAAGCCGGATCTTAGATCTAATAGTGGAGGTGGAAAAAGATATCGACCAGGTAGCTAGAGGTAAATTCGGTCTAGAATATCAGGTTGCTGCTCAGGTCGACATTAGATTAGGCGCTACAACAGGGCCCACCCTAATGACCCTTGGAGTGGGATATCAAATTGCTGATAAGGTAATGCTAAACATCTCTTCCTCTTATCACCAGGTATTAGGTTTTACCCCAGGAGCTGGGATCGTTTACGAATACAGAGAAAAGCAGAACAAGAATGAGAGTACTCCTCGTGGCAGCAACTTCTTTTGAGGTAGCACCTACCTATGAGTGGCTTCAATTACAATGTCAACAAATTGGCAACCATCATTTCAAGAAGGATTTCCTGGAAGTTCAGGTTCTGATTACTGGTGTAGGACTGCCTTTAACTACTTACGCCCTAAGCAAGACCCTCCACACCAGCAAACCTTTTGATCTTTTAATTAACGCAGGCATCGCTGGAGCGATAAACCCAGAACTCCATTTGGGGCAGGTCGTGCAAGTAACCAGCGATGAATTCGCTGACCTGGGTGTGGAGGAAGCCGACGGAAGCTTCACGAGCATGCACGCCTTGGATCTACTGCCTGGGAATCAGTATCCTTTTACTGGCGGAAGGCTCTTGAACCCACAGGCCGATGCATCATTTCTCCCCTCCGTCAAAGCCCTAAGTGTTAATAAAGTACACGGTAATCCTGCTAGCATTGAAAGGTTGAAGGAGAAGTACGATGCAGATATAGAAAGTATGGAAGGAGCTGCCTTCTTCTACGTCTGTTTGATGGAACAAGTCAAGTTTCTACAGATTCGCTCTATTTCTAACTATGTGGAAGCTCGCAATCGCGACAATTGGAATATCCCTTTAGCACTACAGAATCTCAATGAGGTACTCGTAGGGATGTTGCATACGCTCGCTAAATAAGCATCAGTTAGAGTTAGCCATTTGCCCATAAAGCATTCGGTCCTTGCCTTGCATATCCTGAATCAATTCAACGAATTCAAAAAGTCCTTCGGGCACAAGCTCGAGAAGTCCTCTGGCATTGAATTCATTCACCTCAAAGAATAAGGCTCCACCTGGGTTAAGCTTAATACTCGCCATTTGCAGAATTGTGCGATAAAATAGAAAGGGGTCCTCATCCGGCACGAAAAGGGCTAGTTCGGGTTCAAAGTCAAGTACGGAACTAGTCATTATTTCACGTTCGCGGTTTGGGATGTAAGGTGGGTTGCTAATAATAAGATCATAGCTAGGGAGCGTATTCCAGTCTTGGCTTGCCAAAACATCCTGCTTTTTCCAAAGCACATTGACTTCATTTAAATCCGCATTTTCTCGGGCCACTATTAGGGCCTCTTGACTTACATCCATACCACTTACGACCCAGTTGGGACGGCTCTTTTTCAAACTAATGGGGATACAACCACTACCCGTTCCAACATCTAAGGCTGTTTTCCAGGAACGGTCCTTTGCTCTTTCCAGTATCTGGTAGACTAACTCTTCCGTTTCAGGCCTTGGGATCAACACAGCTGGACTAACTCTGAATTTAAGTCCATAAAAATCGGCCATTCCCAAAACGTATTGCAAAGGCTCACCTGTCAATAGTCGATGCCCAATCTGCCCCAATTTGTCTTGTTCTAAATTAGACAAGGGGCGATTGTCATGTCCCTGTTTCCAGTCGAATACATCTTCAAATACGATTGAGGTAACGTTTGCAGCTTCCCTGGCGTCCATGTTGGCTTGCAGCGATCCCACTAAGTGATGATAGGCCTCTTTTGCGGTCATGCTCAAAACTAAAAATATTTGCTTAAACCCACCTAAATCGACCTCGGGGCCTCACAACAGTTGTTTTCATCCAAAAGAACGGAGCGTTCATCGGTTAACTTCAGCTCCTTGCTTACAGGAATTTACCTTAGATGGCATATTCAATAGTCATGATTCTCCAGACAAAGCAATTAACGAAAGAATTTGGACCACTTCGAGCCGTGGAACGCTTGAACCTAGAGATTGAAAAAGGCATGGTATTTGGCATGCTAGGTCCCAACGGTAGCGGAAAGACCACAACCTTGGGAATGGTCTTAGGCATCATTCATCCAAGTGCTGGCTCTTTTGAGTGGTTCGGTGGGCAGCGTGGAAGTAACCCTAGGCGATTTCTAGGAGCTCTTTTAGAAACCCCCAACTTCTACCCCTATCTCAGTGCTGAAGACAATCTGAAGATTGTGGCTCAAATCAAGAGAATCGACAAGCCAGATATCGATCGAGCTCTTGAGATCGTAAATCTCCTACAGCGAAAAAAATCTAAATTCAAAACCTACTCACTTGGTATGAAGCAACGCTTGGCCATCGCTTCAGCCATGATTGGTGACCCAGAAGTGCTAATTTTTGATGAACCCACAAATGGTCTTGATCCTCAAGGAATTGCAGAAGTTAGAGAAACCATACTCCAAATAGCCCAGATGGGCAAGACGATCATTATGGCTAGCCACATCCTAGATGAAGTGGAAAAGATCTGCTCACACGTGGCCATTATCAAAAATGGAAGATTGCTAGCTACAGGGCCAGTTGGAGCCATCATCAATGATGATATTTTAATTGAGATTGGTGCAGAAGACAAGGCCCAACTGCAGGGCTTTCTACCCACCTTAACGGGTTTTTCCAAGATCGAGGAGACAGATTTTGGTTTTTTACTCTATCTCCAATCAGAACTTCCCACAAGCTCGATAAACCGAGCAGCCTTCGAAAATGGAATCATAATCAATCATCTCAGAAGACGGCAGAAAAGTTTGGAAGCAGAGTTTCTTGAGATCACCAATCAAAACTAATCAGCGGGTATGTTCAAACTGATTTACACGGAATGGCTAAAATGGAACAAGCAATTGATCTTTCGCATCGTTTGTGCGTTTTACCTCATCCTGTTGCCCAGTGTATTGATGCTTGGCAAAAAACTACCCGAACTTCCCCCTCCTATCGGCACTACTGAGGTGATGTTCATCTTTCCAACAGTCTGGACCTATCTAGGCTACATTGGGAATTGGCTTTGCTTTTTCTTTTTCGGTTTTTTTGCCGTCATCAGTATTACACTGGAGTTCAACAATCGGACACTACGACAGAACATAATCACCGGATGGAGTCGCCAGGATGTCTTCTTGGCTAAATTTGGTAGCATTGCAGCTTTAAGCTTGCTAGCGACCATATACTATGTGCTCTGTGCCCTGGTAATCGGTTACACACATACCGACGTGGTATACCTTAGTAAGGTTTTTCAAGAGGGCGACATAATATTCCGTTATTGGTTGATGTCATTTAGCTATATGACCTTTGGGCTGCTAATCGGTTTCTTAATCCGCCGGACGGTAATCGCGGTTTTTATCTACCTGATTTACATCATGATTTTGGAGCCGGTACTAAGGTGGGGCGTGCATCGTTACTTCTGGGAACATCCTAGTATGCACTTCTATCCCATGAATGCAACGGAGGATTTGATCCCGGCACCACTGAGCCCCATAGCAGAGGAGTTTGCTGAGAAAGCGGGATTTGATCTATTTATGAGTCCTTTCGAGGCAATTATTACCACTCTTATCTACACAACTGTCTTTATTTTCATTGTGAATTCCCACCTAAAAAAAGCCGATCTGTAAAATTGTTCCGGCAAAATTTGCAAAATTTCGAATAATTTTTGATTTTGTTGACCGTAGATATACGATTAACTACTGATAGCGCATTATAAAGATAATGCGCCTGGCAAAAAGAAAAGATTGATAATTCTGTAGAGCTTTTTTGCAGGAAATCTGCTAGTAGCGTGAACTTGTTTTTGCCATTTATTGTACTATTATGTAGAGCAATTAGCGAATTTTCTTTGAAATATTGAATCTTCTTTCTATTATTGCGCAGGCGATTGTTAAAATTAAGGTTTTCTTAACAGATTTTGAGGGTCGCCGGAGAAACGCAAAAAGCTTGTTGTTTCTACTTCAAAAAGATTATTCGAGGATATTTATATCCTTCATAATAACAGTCGGGTGATTTCTTACAAGAGCGAAGCATATTCATTTATGTCTTTGCTCTTTTTTTTTGCCCAAATTATCCGTTTTTTGAACCTCTCTGAGGAAACATGGATCAAACTAACTTGGCCATATCTAAAAGTTTACCAATAATCAATTTGTTTTTTATCTTGCTTGCCAAATAATTTTGGGGTAAACCTCCTCAAGTACCCATATCCGGGCTTTCCCCAATCTTCTAATGAATAGTGTGAAACCTAAATCAATCATTTCTAAATTATTCACTCATGGTTAACTTTACCTTGGGCACTGTCGATATCGTGATCATGATATTGTACACGGTGGCCATGATCGTATACGGACTGTACAAAGGCAAGCGAGAAAGTTCTGAAGACTATTTTTTGGCTGGCCGAAATATGATGTGGCCAGTCGTAGGGATCTCCTTATTTGCTGCCAATATATCCAGTACAACACTGGTCGGTCTTGCAGGAGATGCGTACAGCACTGGTATCTCTGTGTTCAACTATGAATGGTTCGCCGTAGTGATCCTCATCTTCTTTTCTATCTTCTTTCTGCCTTTTTACCTCAGTTCAAAGGTGTATACTATGCCAGAGTTTTTGGAAAGACGGTTTGACGTTCGAAGTCGATACTACTTTTCATTTACAACTATAATCGGAAATGTATTGATTGAAACTGCAGCTCCCCTATACATCGGAGCTGTGATCTTCGAGCAAGTATTCCCAGGAGTCTCTTCTTGGATCATCATCCTATTATTGGCCGTAGCTGCTGCTGCCTATACCATACCCGGTGGGCTTTCATCCGTTGTTCACACCGAGGTTATACAAGCCATTTTACTCATTATTGGCTCCATTATCCTAACCTTCTACACACTTGATGCTGTTGGTGGTTGGGACAATGTACTTGCCGCCATGACAAAAAAGCACGAGGCAGGGATACTTCCTAACGCTCCAGATGATATGCTGAGTTTGATTCGACCGATGAACGATACGGCGGTCCCCTGGACGGGTTTAATCACTGGTGTTCCCATTCTAGGATTTTACTTCTGGGCCAACAATCAGTTCATGGTCCAAAGAACACTAAGCGCGAAGAACTTGAATCATGGTCGTTGGGGTAGTCTATTTGCTGGTTTTCTGAAACTTCCTGTGCTTTTCATCATGGTATTACCAGGTGCAATGGCATTGGCTATGCCAGAAGAGATTTTCCCACATTTGGACAATCCAGACTTAGTGTATCCAGCACTTGTGTTTAACCTACTACCTACCGTTTTGAAGGGATTAGTATTGGCCGGCTTGTTGGCGGCAATGTCCTCCAGTATCAGTGCTACCCTCAACTCCGCCTCTACCTTGATCACGATGGACTTCATCTCTAAGATCAAGCCCGATATGACCAGTAAGCAACTGGTTAGGGCAGGACAATTGGCAACGGTAGTTCTGGTAGTTCTGGCAGCTCTTTGGGCACCTCGAATTAAAGAATTCGATTCTCTTTTTAAATACCTACAGCAGGTACTAGCCTACATTGCACCGCCCGTTGTAGCCGCCTTCTTCTTGGGACTGTTTTGGAAGAGGGCTAATGGGCATGGAGCTTTTTACGGCTTCGTAGTATCGGCCCTGCTGGCCATACTCTACATTACCAATAGCGATGCCATTGCACAATCCTTCCAGGGAATCATACCTGGATGGGTACTTGTGGATGATCAAGGCGTGCATTCTATTCACTTCCTCCACCAGGCCTTTATTTTATTCTTGATCGCCCTTATGGTGATCATTGGCATTAGTTTGGCTACAGCACCTCCCGATCAAGAAAAAATCCAGAACTTCGTCTATACCCGTAAAGTATTTGATGAAGATACCGCTTCGCTGAAAGGTCTAGTTTGGTATAAAAACTATAGAATTCTAGGCATGATACTGCTGATTATCACAGCAATCCTAGTGTTTGCTTGGATTTAGTCTAATCTGTCAGTCAAGGATGCCTTGGTACCGCATTCTTGACTGACGACCTAATTTTCCCTCCGACTCCTAAGGGCGCGTCATATCTGGTCTTAGAAGGTTGGAAATTCTTATCAAAAAGCCATATATTCCGGCCAAATGTAAGACGTGAGTTATCGGTTTCTTCGTTCTATACACGTAGACAATAACTCATTGATCCAAGAATTACCAAATACATGATGATAAAAGCGCACGGGATCCACAAGTCCTATAATAGCCTACATGTGCTCAAGGGGGTTAATTTAGAAATAGCTGCGGGTGAGATCGTATCAATCGTTGGAAAGTCTGGGGCGGGGAAAAGTACCCTACTACACATATTGGGCACCTTGGATCAGCCGGATGATGGAAGTCTGAGAATCAATAATCAAGATGTAGTTCGCCTGACCAATCGCAAGTTGGCCCAGTTCCGCAATCAGAACATTGGCTTCGTGTTCCAGTTTCATCACTTACTACCAGAATTCACAGCCGTCGAAAATGTCTGTATTCCGGGTTTTATTGACCAGAAACCAGAGGGGAAAGTCCGAGAACGCGCAAAAGAATTGTTGGATTATCTGGGGCTGAGCGATCGATTGACCCACAAACCCAATCAACTATCGGGCGGAGAGCAGCAACGTGTGGCAGTAGCCAGGGCTCTAATCAATCAACCGGGCATCGTTTTTGCCGACGAACCATCAGGCAACTTAGACTCCGCCTCCTCCACAGAACTCCATCAACTGCTATTTAACCTGCGAAAAGACTTCGGTCAGACCTTCATCATTGTGACACACAACGAAGAACTGGCCGAGATGAGCGATCGACGTTTAGAAATGCAAGATGGACGCCTACTGGACACCTCCGCCAAATAGACTAAGGACACCGTCATGGAAGATAAAAAACCTACTACCCCACCAACTAACAAATTAGAAAGAAACACCCCAAGGCAGGCCTTTCAAAATCTATTTCACGCCATCCGTGATTGGTTTGATGACTTTATGGATCTGCGGGAAGGCTTAGATCAAGACGGAACCATCATTTCGATCCGCAACAACAAAAAAATGCGGGGTTCCAATGCTTGGGTTTGAACTTGAACTCTCCAGCTGTGATTATTGGTGCGATGCTTATTTCCCCCTTAATGTCGCCGATTTTAGGCGTAGGCCTGGCAGTTGGCACCAATGATAGGGAAGCTTTGGTTTTATCCTTGCGGCACTTTGGCATTGCGATTCTAATTGCGCTTATCACTAGTACCTTATATTTCGCCATTACGCCTCTAGATCAGTTTACTGATGAAATGAGAGCAAGAACTGCTCCCACCTTTTTCGATGCCTTAGTGGCCGTCTTTGGGGGCTTAGCTGGTATTATTTCGGTTACTCGAAAGGACAAAAGCAACGCCATACCGGGTGTAGCTATTGCCACGGCTTTGATGCCGCCACTTTGTGTGACAGGTTACGGGATTGCTGCTGGAGATGTGGAGGTGGCCTTTAATTCCTTCTACCTCTTCTTTCTCAACTCCTTTTTCATCGCACTTACCACTTACCTAATCATTCGTCTATTACAATTCCCTTATCGCGCCTATGTTGATGCCGCGGAGGCTAGAAGAACCCGATATCGAGTCACGGTCTTCAGTCTTTTGATCATTGTGCCAGGGATTTTGATCTTTCGAAATGTGATCCAGGACCTTTCCAGAGAGCAGAATATTCGGGCTTTCGTAGTGGACACTTTTCCGAAAGATTGCATGGACTATCGTCTGTTTCAACCGGAGCCTGATCCCCAGAGCGTTCGCACTTCCTTTTGGGAACAGCTTGGAAAACTCTTCGTGCTACGGGAACCACCTCCGAAGGATTCCAGCACCTTAGTTCTCCAGATGCTCGAACGTACCATTCCAGAAGATTCATTCCTATACTACGAAAATGTAATGCGTGAGGAATATAATATTGACTATACTCACTTTCGAGCCATACCAGATTATAGCCTTGAGTTGGCTAATTTTGACCGTAGAGTCCAAGGTCAGTTGAGCGGTAAACTCAACGAAGTAATTGACTCTCTTCAATTGGCCCAAACTTCGCAGGTAAATGAAGCAGTTAGAGTGAAGAAGCAACTGGAACGCTTGCGATCCGATTCAACTCTGTTTTCGAATATGGTCACAGATGCTAAAGTCTTGTACCAGGAACTTGAGTATTTAAGTATTGCCCGCGATCAATTCACAGATACCACCAATCAAAAGCAGGCCGTTCCAATAGCATTGGTAAGTTGGAATAGTCGCACGCCCAATCGAACTAAAACTGAATACGAGCGTAGATTGTTGACCTATATAAAACAAAAAGCCAAGCTTGACACCCTGGTTATCATGCGAAAAGCAAAATAATGAAAGCATTACTCCTGATAGATCTACAAATTGATTTCTGCCCTGGTGGTGCCCTCGAAGTCCAGGAAGGAGATCAAGTCATTCCGATCGCAAACGCTCTAATGGAAAAATTTGATCTGGTGGTTGCCACACAAGACTGGCACCCAGCTAATCACGGTAGCTTCGCCGCCAATCATCCCTGGCGTAAACCCGGTCAGGTGATCGATTTACATGGCCTCCAACAAGTGCTTTGGCCGATTCACTGCGTACAGGGGAGTTTCGGCGCCAATTTTCATCCTACCTTAAATCAGGCTGGAATTACCAAAGTTTTTGTCAAAGGCACAGACCCAACCATTGACAGTTATAGTGGTTTTTTCGATAATGGTCATAGGAAAGCCACCGGTCTAGGTGACTACCTCAAGGAGCAAGGAGTGACAGCGGTTTTTGTCATGGGCCTAGCTACTGATTATTGTGTCAAGTTTACCGCTTTGGATGCCCTTGAACTAGGTTTTGCCACCAGTTTAATCGAGGATGCATCTCGAGGCGTCAACCTTAAGGATGGGGATGTTGACCAGGCCGTAAGGGAGATGAAAGAGAAAGGTGTTTCGATCATCCAATCCGATGAACTTCTAAGCTCTAATTCCTAGTTACATTCCGGCTACAAAACTACTTAAAACAGCCTGTCTTCCACTTCTTTTCTGTGTTCCAAAACCTTTAATCCTATCCTGGTGTTCCACTGGAAAAGGCTGTAGCCAAATGTAAGAAATCACCATTAATGGCTACGACCTCAGCCCTATTCCGTAACCATTTTATATTTTAATTTCTGATTAGCTATGAAAAAAGTACTGTTATCTTCCCTAACGGCTATGCTGCCGCTATTTTTATTAGCCCAAACCTTTAGTTCTGAAGCTCTATTCGCTAAAAAATGGGACAGAAACACTGTCGTCGAAGTAAATGCTGCGGATGGTACATCTGCAGTGAGAATTCTAGCCTATAGTAAGGACATCAAGGGAACGCTTAAGAACATGAAGCCCGTGAAAATTAATGGCCAATCTTACCGCATTTTGCGAACAGATCGTGTCATTAACATTCAAAATGAAGCTGAGGAGACCCTTCTCCTAACCAGTAGCCGCCAGATGAAGGTAATCATGCCGAACGGGGAAACCTTCCGCAAGACGAACAAGAGCAATCGTATCTTTTCCTATGTAAACGAAGAAGGTAAAGTCATTATGGAAGCCAAGTTGCGCGACAACAGCGTTAGTCACAAGATCGAAATACTGATGCATGAGGACCAACCCTTGTTGCTAGCCTTAGGTATTGAAATGCTGGTAAAGCGAGCCGAAGAGGATGCCTATTTCTCTTTGTAAAATACGCTGATCTGATCATTCCGAGGCCCGCTTTATAGTAGGCCTCGGAATAAGCCCATCCTGTTATTGTGCGAGTCGTCTGAATTGCATTGGAACTCATTTTCAAACTCCATATTCTTATAGTTATGAAAAAAACACTATTGCTATTGACGCTCTTCACCATTCCTTTTTTGCTTGCTGCGCAATACTTCAGATCCAAGCCCCTATATGCCGGGTATTGGGGAGGTAAGACTACCGTAAAGATTAGCACGGTTGATTCTAGCTATAATTTAGAGATCAAAGCCCTGAGCAAACGACTCAAGGGAACAAAGCTCCGAATGAAACCGATAAAAATAAACGGCGCCTCCTACCGAATCCTCAGAACCGAAAATGTAATCCACATCAAGGATGACTCCGATGAGACAGTTCTGATGACCAGCAATCGCCATATGCAAGTGGTGTTAGCTGATGGCAAGAGCTTTACAAAGAATAGATATCACCGCAGAAACTTCACCTACCTTAACGAAAACGGAGATGTAGTGATCGAAGCTAGGCTTCGGGATAACGTATTCAACCACGTCGTGGAAATAAGCATGCATGAAGATGAACCCTTACTTCTGGCACTGTGCCTAGAAATGTTGACTAAACTGGCACGGGAACAGGTTTGGTTATGAGTTAGTTGGATGAGAGAAAGACCTCCAATTACCTTTTGCTCCAAGATAAGCGCTTAGAGAATACAATCTTCTAAGCGCTTATATCGTTATAAGGGGAGCTAAACGTATCCATCATATCCATAAAAAAGGACATACAAAGCATCCTCCATTCCCACCAAAAAACCTACCTTTGACACCATGTTCGTTACCCCTCCGTACGCCTCCCATCTGTTAAAATTTTTATAAATTCGTTACAATAAGACAATGACTTAATTTGTTTTCTTAGTTATACAGCTATCCGATGCCCGATAGCGAGAGAATGCTCTGTTCACCCAGTGTTTCATGTTAACAACCAACAAAAACAGTTCATGAGGACCAGAAAAAATGTATTGCTTGTATTAGTGCTTATACTCTCATTGCCCTTAGTAGCCCAGCGTACCGCTGTGTTTACGGAGGCCAACCTCACTTACAAGCGTGGGGAGGCTTTTATGGACAAGGGACAACTTGGCCAAGCGCAAGCAGAATTTAGAAAAACCATCAGTCAGCTAGGCCCCATTAATGAAGCTGAAGCTGAGCTTCTATTGACAAAAGCTCAGTTCAAGTACGCGAAATGTGCGATTCAATTGGAACAACCAGACGGCGAGAAGTTGATGCTCGACTTCATCCGGATGCAACGCCCGGACCCCATCGCCAATGACGCCTTAGTAGAAGTAGCTCATTACTACTTCGATGACCAAGAGTTCGAAAAAGCCATCGAATACTATTCTCAGGTTCCCACTGGTGGGATGACGCGAGAACAGCGCTCGGAGGTTCGTTTCAAAATGGGATATGCTTTCTTTGTGCAAAAGAAATTCCCTAGTGCCAAATCCAACTTCCAAGAAATAAAGGATGTAGAAACAGAATACTATTACCCTACCAATTATTATCTGGGCTTGTGTCATTTCTTTGAAGGCAGTTATAATAATGCGATCAAGCAATTTCGGATCGTTGAAAAATCTCAGAAATACAAAAATTATATCCCCTACTACCTAACGCAGATCTATTTCGCAGAAAGGCGATTTGACGAGTTGATTGCCTATGCGGAACCACGGCTGCAAGAACCAGGCATTAAGAAATTGCCTGAAACGACTCAGTTAGTCGGACAAGCTTATTTTGAGAAGCAAAACTACGAACAGGCCCTTCCCTATCTGGAGTATTATGCAGAAAGAAGTTCGAAACTTCGTGAAGAGGAATGGTATCAACTTGGGTTTACCCAACACCAGATGGGCATGCACAAAAAGGCAGTGCAAAGTTTAAAGGAACTTAATGGGATTGACAGTCGCATTGGCCAGTCTGCTATGTACTATCTCGCTGATAGTCATCTTCGAACCGGAGATCGACAGTCCGCCCGGACTGCCCTAGCGCAGGCCAGACGAATGACCTATGATCCCACCATCCAGGAAGAAGCCAACTTTAATTATGCGAAATTATCCTACGAGTTAAAGGATCCAAGAGAAGCCATTGATGCTTTACAGATCATTCCACCAACTTCTAGATATTATGTTGAGGCGCAGTCCTTGATGAGTGAGATTTTCTTAAATTATCGCGACTATCAGCAAGCACTTTCAGTAATTGAAAAGATGCCAAATAAGACTCCTCAAATTCAAGAGAGTTATCAGAAAGTAGCCTATTTAAGAGGATTGCAGTTGCTTCAAGGTGGAGATATGGAGAATGCCAAGGCCCACCTGTATAAGTCGCAGCAATTTCCAATCGACCTTCGCACTAAAGCACTGGCCAGTTACTGGCTGGCAGATATCGCACAACGCGAAAAGCAATATGATACTAGTATCCGCTTGATGAACCAGTTTCTGACAGTGGCAAAGACTATGAACAATCTCCCCGATGAATCTTCCATATTCACCGGTAATTACCTACAAGGCTACAACTATCTAAAGCAAGACAACTATAATTCTGCTCTGGGTTACTTCCGGGAATCCATTGAAGGAATTAAGCGGAACAGAAGTTTTATCAGTAGTGAGGATGTGAAGCAAAATGTTTTAGGTGATGCCTTGATGCGTACAGGGGATGCTTACTTTAAGCGTAATCAATATCGCGAAGCGGTACGTTACTATGACCAAGCTATTGACGGTCGATTTGGTGGTTATGTATACGCCATTTACCAAAAGGCGATCATTGAGGGGCTAAGAAACCGTGTTTCTGATAAGATCGTAGCGCTAGAGAGAATAGCGAATGAATTCCCCAATTCTTCCTATGCAGATGAGGCATTGCTTCAATTGGGTGTTACTTATCAAGAAATTGGTCAGTTGAATAGAGCCGTTGTTCCGCTACAAAAATTGGTAGCGGACTATCGCAATAAGTCGAATCTAATCAACCAAGGATTACTGCAGTTAGGTTTGATCAACTACAACCAGGGGAACTACGAAGGCGCCATTAATTATTACAAACAAGTCTTCACCAATAATCCAGAGCCTAGTGAAGGTAATTTGGCTTTGGCTGCCTTGGAAGAGATCTATATCGATGACTTGGGCCGAGCGGATGATTATTTCGCCTTCCTAGAAACTATTCCAGGATACAAGGTGGATAATTTCGCTAAGGATTCCATCAACTTCAAAGCTGCCGAAGCGCAATTCGAAAATGGAAACTACCAAAGAGCCGTGGATGCTTACTCAGATTACATCCGTAAGTTTCCAAATGGTTCTTATCTGCTAACTGCTTATTTCCATCGTGGAGAGTCTTACAGTATTCTTCGACAGTATTCTCCAGCCTTTAGAGATTATGATTTCGTGGTTGGAAAAGGGCCAAGTCGCTACTACGTAAAAGCCCTGGAAAAAGGAGCTATCATTGCCTATAATCACGAGCAGGACTTCAATAAATCGTACGAGTTATATACAGCGCTGGAAACCGCAGCCACCAATGAAGACATGCGCTTCGAAGCCCAACTGGGTGGATTGCGAAGTGCATACCGGATTGGAAATACGCAGGCGGTGTACAATTTAGCTGGCAAAGTAGCCAATAGTCCTAGTGCTTCTCAAGAGCAAGTTGCAACTGCGAGCTTCTACCTGGGCAAGATAGCCTTTGACCGTAAAGATTACGACAATGCCCTGACTACCTTTGAAAAGGTGAAACGATTAAGCGACAACGAGCAAACTGCTGAAGCCAGATATTTAATTGCCTACATCTATTACTTGAAGCGGAATTTAGATACCGCTCAAGAACTTTGTATAAATGCCAACAAAGAGAGTTCAGGCTACCCCTACTGGGTGGCAAAGAGTGTACTCTTATTGTCCGATATTTTCGCTGAAAAAGGAGACCTATACAACGCTAAAGCTGTACTGGAAGCCTTATTGGAAAATTACCAAGATGACGAGGAGTTAGTAGCTACCGCCAGAGCCAAGCTTGCTACGATCAACAAGCAGTTGAATCAAGCCAGCCGACTGGATCTAGGTGGAGACCCCAATAGATTAGAATTCGAGGAAGGAGGTAACAATTAAAAGCAACCAGGATCAGCGATTAGTTTTAATCCTTATTAACGAAAAAATCAATCAACAGAATGAATCGTTCTATTCAGTATATTTTAGGTGGGTTATTCTTGTTTTGCACCCATTTTCTGGTCGCGCAAGATGATCTTCCCACCGGGGAGGTAGATGTGATCAACAACTTCAATGCACGATTGTTGGACACCGAACCCTTTACCTTACGCCCCATCCTTCCGCCGCTTGATACAAGTACTCGTCGACAGACTTATAATATCTTGACCCGCGCCATTGAGGTAGCCTATCCCGCGCCCAAAATTCGCCCCTTACGTATTCGCAAGGCGGAAAAGCAAGACCTGTACAATGGTCATTTTATGCTGGGTGGCGGACTGCCAAACGCTGCTTACATGGAAGGTTCCTACTTCTTGGATAAGGTAGAAAACTTCGATTTTCGAGTACATGCCTTTCACCATTCCGCCAATAACAATAAGCAGGTAGAGAACCAGCGATTCGGCTGGAATGATTACGGGCTTGAAGGAACCTATTACTTGAATGAAGAAGGCGTAGCCGTAAATGGAAAAATGAACTACTCCCACAACGCATCGTTTTTCTATGGTTACAATGACCTAAATGAAGAGTTGCCGGATAAGAACTTCAGTTTCGAATCCGGAGAAGTACGGCAGCGAGTAGCCATTTTTGATATTGGAGCCAGTCTATTCAACGGAGCAAGAACCATTCTAGACTTCAACTACAAAGCCGGTTTCGATGTGTACATTTTGCAAGATAATTTTGCTACGCGAGAAAGAGGATTTAAACTTGAATTAGAAGGTACGAAGTGGTTCGCGGAATCACACCCATTGACCATCAAATTGGTAACAGACTTTACTACCTATAAGAACGAGGAGAGCAAGAACCTGAATAACTTCTTCTTGCAACCTAGCTATACGTATCACGGTGACATCTTTAAGGTAAAAATCGGTGCAAATATCGCTTCAAATGAAGATGAGTTCACGTTCTTCCCTGACATAGAAGCTACCGCTAACATCGCTCAGGATCTCTTTGGCGTGTATGTCGGAGCAGAAGGTAGCTTAAGAAAGAATAGTTTTCGGGAACTTAACGACTACAATCCTTTTATTGAATCACGGATAGATGTACGCAACACCAGCTACTATCGATTCTATGGAGGTATCAAGGGGAATATCCAAGGGATAGACTACGACGGGCAATTAGGTTATCAAACAGCGGAAAACTTAGCCTTGTATCAATTGAGCGATCCTTTGGATTCGATCGCTAGATTTGATGTCCTATACGATACTGCCACCATCTTTACGATCAAGGGTAGCGCTTCCGCACCATTATTCCCTGGGTTTGCATTGACAGGTACGGTTAGCCAACATATTTACTCCTTGGACAACCAGGAAAAAGCCTGGCATTTGCCAGCCTTCAGCCTTAATGTAGGCGCGGCTTATACTACCATGGAAAATCGCCTTAGACTTACCGGGGATTTCTTCTTGGAGAATGGAGTGCCTTTCCGAGATAGTGATGGAGTAGCCCGAAACCTCAATGCCCTATTTGATGTCAGCGTAGGGGCTGAGCTCTTTTTCACAGATAATATCGGGGGCTTCATAAAGATTAATAATTTAGCCAACAATACTCGTCAGCGCTTCCAGCGGTATCCCGTCATGGGCCTTAATGCCTTATTCGGGATCAGTGCTCGTTTCTGACGGATTCTTGCAGGGCTAAAAGCGTCATTAATTATGACGTAAATTTGGCTCAACTACCAACTTTAACTAGGGATCATTTGTTGTATTTACAGATGGTCCCTAATTAATATTCTGACTTGACCTCACCTACCTATTAACTTCCATTTTTATATAAAATTTGGCAAATTTATTATGTCGCCGAATCCTCTGTCTCGAATCGGAAATTACGTCAAACATTTAGCAAGAATTCAGAAGAAACACTTTGATAAAAGTTGGAAAAGTTTTACATTAGTTTAACATATTTTCAGACAACTAACCACATTTGTTCACTAAATCAAAAGCTTATGAATATTTCCTTCAATGAGTTGCGAGACATTAAGCACAAGCTACCAACTGGTAGTGTTAAGAGAATAGCAGAATCTCTAGACATTGAAGAACAAACAGTAAGAAATTATTTCGGAGCCAATAAATTCCAAAACGGAGAAATTACAGGCAAGCACGTACAGCCGGGCCCTAACGGCGGAATCGTTAGCTTGAGAGATACTACCATCCTTGATGCGGCCATGAAGATCTTGAGAGAATCTGAAATGGCATAGCTGAAAAAGGGGAAACAAATAAGTAATTTGTTTCCCCTTTTTCATGAGCTTCCCCGCTAGATTTAACAACACTACATACATATTACGGGTTGAGATAGAAAGCTTCCGTCAATGAACGGTAAGCCTCTGTTCGGTGTATGTCATCTTCCTGCATTAGCACTAAGGTACTTGTGTGGCCTGGGATTGCTTTAGCTTCTTTTTCAAAAACAAGTAACAAGCGCTCGGCTGAACGGGATGGCTTTGGTTGCACTTCAATCATTTGTGTACAGTACAGATGATAGCTTTCAGCTAGTTCTCTAAAGCGTAAGCCTTCTAAAAGCGGTAAGATAGTCGCAAATCTTCCCTGCTTATGCAAAAGACGGCGAACGGCGCGTAGGAGGTCGTTATGGGGCAATTTAACGGTATGCCGCACACTATTTCGATCTTGATTGAAGCTAAAAGTGCCTCCAGAAAAGAATGGCGGATT
>CAJXPD010000218.1 GCA_913057785.1 uncultured Lewinella sp.
CCACCGCCGTTGTCTCCACCGCCGTTGTCTCCACCGCCGTTGTCTCCATCACCGCCATTGTCTCCATCACCGCCATTGTCTCCGCCGCCGTTATCTCCACCGCCGCCATCACAAGCGGAGGTACACCTTGCATTAGCGATAATGTTTCGGATCACATTTCCCGGTTGTTGACCAAATCCCTTACTGAAATTGATACCGGTGCTGCTGATATGGCAATAAGACATGACCGTTCCGCCATTGGAGGGAATCCCTGGATTACCACAACTTCCTTCTGTAAAGCCGGCACAACCGTCAATTGCTGTATTGTTGCCGTTCCATTTACAGGCATGGGTGTGGTGAGAGCCTAGTAAGTGTCCAAGTTCGTGGGCCACAACCATCACGGAGAAGGAGTAGTTAGGAATGGCTCGATAAGTCTTATTAATACTGGAGAAGCTCAATCGGGCCGCAGTGTAGGGGTGGCAAAGCCCGTTAAGCACTGCAATACCACCGCTAGCCTGATAAGATAGTAGTTGGCCAAGATCTCCGTTGAAGCTCCTTCTGATGTTTTGAAACTGTGAAAGCATAGCTGAACTACTGCTTCCGGAGTAAGGACTGGTACTGGTCCAAATGAAGATTTCGGAAATCGTAATGTTCACATTTTCATTAGAGTACAAGGTGGCGACTTCATTAAAAAGACCGGTCACATAGTTGGTCACCTGAGAGCTACTACCTTTATCTCGGTAAATGTCATTATCTACTTCAAAATAGATTTGGATACAATCTCCAACATCGCGGCCGCCACCAACCATGTCCATTAGCTGTTCGCGGGTGTAGTCTGGCCCATCATCAGGTGTGCCGCATTCAAAAGGAGTATTCTTGTTGACCTCTTGATCATTATATAGGATATATTGATCTGTAGGTGCTTGCTCATCATCTGTGAGTTTCCCCAGGACGATGTTTCCTTGATCTGGAAGGCTAAAAAGCCCCATTACTTCATTTTCAAATACACTGATGGCAACTACTGATCTGTCGACTCCCTTGACGACACCTCTATAGTGTACACCCATTTCGGAGAGGATAGGGCGATTGCCATCGCTTTCGATTACCCGAAATCCCTCTGCTAAGATGTCGACCTTTACTAGCTCGACTTCCATTTGCTGTCTATTCAGCGAGGGAATTTGCATCTTAAATGATTCGGGAGCTTCCGCTAATAGTGCCTGTAGTTCTTCTTCCTCTAGTTGTAAGTGGTCATAGGTGCTTATTCCGGCTTGTGCGATCTCTGTTCGATTCCTTCCTTGAGGATTCAATGTAAAAAGTGTCTTAGACTGAAATTCGAGTCCACTCGTTTTACCCATTTCGACCAAACCTGCTGGACTGATTGTAGAAAATTGTGTTTGTGCTTGGGCAATACTTAAGACTGCCACTGCCCAAAGCAGGGTTAAAAAGATTCTCATGATGTTGAAATCGGTTTTCGGTTACAAAAAATTAGGTGATGCGTGTTTGTTTTTTGGACATACCTCGCCCTGTCCGCCAATTGACAATTAGGCGAATCAAGGGCTACTATAGCCCTATATCTTTCGATCTTCTACATCTTGTTGAAGACCTAAATGTTCTATGAAATTGTAGGTTATGTTCAGTCAACGCATAGCCCCTTAGGTCATCCTTTCGGGAAGACAATGGGTGACAGCACAGGGTTTGCATTGGATGCAGCAAAGAAAATGTACTGTTAACTGCTACGACTTGTTAACTGGGTAGATATGTCATGGATTGATAAAAAAGTTCTTTGGGAAGAAGAATTGAATTACCGGGGAATGTGAAAGAAATGAACAAATAGAAAGGGAAACCTTTTTTCTTCGCTCATAGGGATTTTGTTTCTGTATCTAATTCCCAAACTAAACGACGAAAAAAATCAGAAAAGTGCCCTAGATGGGAAAAAAAGTGAAAATTTTAGGGAACGCACAAACTGATTGAGGAAGTGGTAGGGTGGACAAAAAAAATTCCATGCACCACAGTAAGGGAGCATGGAACAAGAAGCGTATGTACAACTATTTTGGTTAGATTACATTCACGGTCCCTGATTGAGAAAGGTGGTTAGGGGGACACTATGTGTTTTGTAAACTCAGCTTAAAAAATAAATTTAGCATTACACGACTAGCACCGCCATACGCATCACGGTGTATAGTTTATAGATCAACTCCCAGCCTTCTAAATAAGGCATAGGTGAGTAGAGTATAGGGTTTTACATGTTTACTTTGAACGAACTGTAGGAGTGCGGGTGAAAAGGTGGCTTTTCGACTATTGAGATTTTAGGATAAGAGTATCAGCTAGATTTTGTGTTTCTGATGTATGTGGTTAGAATTGCTGATTAGACAAGAATGACGGTTACAAATTTATTAATTTTGAGAAAATAGCAAAAGAAAGATTTGTTTTTTTTTAAATGTTAAAAATTGCTATTAATCTTTGGCTAGGTGCGTTTGAGGTGGAAATAAGATTTTGTCCTTGCATCGCACTGCTGTACTGGCAGCCGCCCAAACCGGTAGAGTTTCCCTTGAAAAAGCTTGAATTTCATAGGCCCATTTAGGCTTACTGATTCAAAACGGGAGAGAAAATCGGTCACGGCTGAGGTCCATAAGATTAGAAAAAAGAAAGAGATATGATTAAGTATTTTTTATCCCTTGCAGTATGTGCTTTATTTGTGGCTTGTGAGCAACCCAGCTCCGTTGAGCAAGAGGAGACCACCGTCACAGCTGAAAACCCGGCTCAACAAATTATAGATCAAGCTATTGCAAAACACGGCGGTGAAGCCTATTCTCGCATGGAGCTTTCATTCGCTTTTAGAGATCGGACCTATAGGGGGAGTCGAGCGAACGGGAAGTTTACTTATGAAAGAAAGCTTGTCCAAGAAGACGGAACAGAGCTCTTGGACATTCTTGACAATGAACGACTCATCCGAAAGAAAAATGGTGCGCAAATTGAACTTACAGCCAAGGACAGTAGCGCCTATGCGAACTCTGTCAATTCCGTCTTCTACTTTGCCTTACTACCATACTTCCTAAATGATCCAGCGGCTATTAAAACGTACCTGGGGAGCGGCAACATAAAGGGGCAGCCCTATCATAAGATCCAGGTAACCTTTCGACAAGAAGGGGGTGGTAAAGATTTTGAAGATCAGTTTGTTTACTGGATTCACCGTGACAATCACACCATGGATTATCTAGCCTACAATTACCTCACCGACGGAGGAGGAGCCCGTTTTCGAGAGGCTTATAATGTTCGAACTGTTGAAGGAATCCGTTTTGCCGATTACATAAACTACAAGCCTGAGCCGGACTCCAGAGAGGTGGGCACCTTTGATGCCTTGTTTGAACAAGGTATGATGAAGGAGTTATCTAGGATCGATACGGAGGATATTGAAGTGAAGGTACTGCCTTAGTAAGCCGGGGCAGCTAAATCATGAAGCTGAACTTTACGGATGCACTACTATTGTTGGGCCTAATCCAAGGGGTGGTGGTGATTTATGCCACCATGCGCCGCAAGTCGACCAATTTATTGGCCTATCGGTTTTTTGGGTTGATTCTATTAACCCTTACCCTGAGCACTTTGGGCGCCTTCCGAACCTATTGGCTCAATGATTATCTGCATTCGATACAGTCCCGTCTATTGTTTCAGTTTTTCCCCTATTTCATCTTTTTGCTACTTGGACCTGCGCTGTATTTCTATCAGCGATCAATGCTTGATCCTTCCTTCAAACTCCGAAGAAGGGATCAGCTTCATTTTCTACCCTTAGTTTTGGAGTTGATGCCGTTCATTGTAGCGATCATAGCTGCATTTGCTCTAGGAGTGAATTGGATGAGTTTAGATCAGGCATTGAACCTAACCTATGCTTTGGGTAAAGTGGAGCTCTATCTTTTGGTCCCTAGAGTATTAAGTATCTCTATCTATCTGTGTCTAAGTTGGAGATTGCTTCTATTTCATCGGGATAAAACCAGTGTAACTGTATTCCGATGGCTCAAAACGCTCTTATCGGTTTTTACGGCATTAAGTATTTCATATGGTCTATTGACTTTGCTTCTGTTTTCACCTTGGGTCTACTTGCTCTTGGATGACTTCCCTTATTCCATCGCGTATCTGGTTCACTTTCCGATTGTGGGACTGATCTATTTTCTTACAGTCAAGTTTATGCTGAACCAAATTCCTTGGAGTAAGCAAGGAACGGTCATCTCAGACTTGTCAGAGAAGGCGAAGATCCTTTCTCAACTGATGGAAGAAAAAAAGCTATACCGTGATCCTGGCCTTAAGCTCAAACAACTTAGTGAGCAAGCGGGGTTGAGTGAAAAATCAATCTCCTACATTCTGAACCAGCATTTTCAGAAGGGCTTCAATGATTTTGTCAATGAGTATCGTGTAGGAGAGGCTATCGAAAAGATCCAGAACGATAACCTACAGCATCTAACTCTGGAAGGGATCGCGGCCGAAGTCGGCTTTTCTTCTCGATCTACCTTCTACCGGGCCTTCAAAAAAGTGACGCAAAAGCTTCCCACCGATTTCATCCATTGATTTTCGACTTAATAGGGCCAAAATCCTGTTTCAAATCCAGATTTGGGATAGGCTTGGTTCATTTTCAGATGATTATGATCGGAAATCCGCTCATCTTGCCGAAGAAAATACATACCGTATTATTTCGTATCCAAGAAAACAATTGACATATGAAACGCTACTTTTTCTATGTAGCTCTAATGCTATCCTATGTTGTACCCTTAGTTCTCCCAGGACAAGCATTGATTAAAAATGCACAAGGGCAAGAGGTAACCCCGCAAGATCTGGAGTCCTTCCTCGCCATTGCAATGGAGGATTTTGATATGCCGGGACTTTCTTTAGCGATTATCAACGATGGCCAGGTGGTCTATCATACGGTGAAGGGGATGTCGGATCGAGAAAACGAACAAGCAGTTAATGAGCAAACAATCTTTGAAGGCGCCTCTCTTTCCAAACCTCTTTTCGCGCATTTTGTAATGACCTTTGTGGAGGAAGGAAAGTTAAATTTGGATCGACCGCTTTACGAATATCTTCCCTATGAAGATATCGCTCATGATGAAAGATATAAGCAGATTACAGCAAGAATGGTTCTATGCCATACTACGGGTTTCCCCAATTGGCGAACAGACTATCCAGCGCAGCAACTTTTTATTCAGTTTGAGCCGGGATCAAGTTGGCACTATTCTGGCGAGGGTTATCAATATCTAGCCTTAGTCTTGGCGAAGCTGGCGAAGACTGATGCGAAGGGATTAGAAGCCCTCTTTCAAGAACGGATTGCTGCTCCATTAGGCATGACTCACACCCGATTTATACAAGATTCGATTAACTTGACCCGAAAAGCCACACCGTATAAGGAAGGCGTGAAGCTGAAGTCTAGCTTTACCAATAAGGCCTTTGGTGCCGCCTATGGGGTGCATACAGAAGCTCAGGATTTCTCCAAGTGGCTCATTGGCGTATTGAATGGAGCCCTGTTGACAGAGGAGAGTTACGCGCTTTTATTTGAGGACCAAGTAAGCTTTCCGGAAGACTCTGAAAACGCCCAAACCGGCAATACGCATTGGACCCTTGGATTTTCTAAATTCAATTCTCCCTTTGGTACCTTCTACACGCATGGTGGCAACAATCCTGGATTTACTTCTGCCTTTGGTATTCAAAGAGCGCAAAAATGGGGCGTAGTATATTTCACCAATGCCAATCAGGTCTCGGAATTTGGCTTTGAGTTATTTGCCTTTTTACATGAACAATAAAGAGAACAATGCCATGGAAAAGCTTCAAAAACTAACACAATACCTACTTGATTTTAAAGTTCTCCTACTGTTCTTAGCTCTAGTGTCATCCGATACTTTAGTGGGGCAGAATCAGGTAATTTCTAGCCAAGTTGTCGATGAGCAAGGAATCGGAATAGCCTATGTTGCCGTCGGAATTCCTGCCAAGCAGTTCGGAACCAATACTTTCGAAGATGGCAGTTTTACTTTCCCATTCAACAAGGGATACTTGAAAGATTCTCTCTTGATATCCGCTATTGGTTATGAAAGGAAAAAACTGAGCTATCAGGAATTCATAGAGCAGCAACCTTCCAAAATTATCCTCAAAACCAATCCCATCGCTTTACCGGCCATTACGATCCGATCTTCTCGATTGGAAGAAGTAAGACTTGGTGTGAAGCGGAAAGGTTCTAGAAACAACTTTAGTCTGGGTAGCCCGCTCAAAGGAGTGACGGTGGCCATGTTATTTGATCAAATTGATAAGCCTATACGGATTAAGGAAATTAGCGTTAGTGTTGGTAAGAGCAATATGGACTCCTTGCAGTTGCGCTGTAGGATCTTTGCCAAGCATCCGGATACCGGACTTCCTGGCGAGGATTTGTTGCAAGAAACTTTGATTCAAACGGCTACACAGAAACGGGCTATTCTCAGCTTTAGCTTACAAGAGGAATTCTGGCTAGATCAAGACTTTTACGTTGGTTTCGAATGGGTGATGACGAAGCAACAATTTGCTCAGTTGGAAAGCGCACGGGAACGCTATCCTATTAATTTTTTATCCGACATCTATGCGACCTCCCCAGACCTCCAGCCGAATATCAATGAAAATAAACGAGTTCACTTCAGGGATTCCACGAATAAGGTAGTACAAGAAATTGTCCTTAGTCGCGAGCAAACGGAGGTATTGCGGGCAAGAGCCGCCGCCGCTCCTCAGTTGCAGTTTAAAATCTTGATGAAAGGTCAGCGCACCTATTATGGCTTACCCCTTACCCAAGCATGGGAGCGCATTCCACACGAAGCCTTAATATCTCTTCTAGTGCAGCAAGAGCCCTAGGGGTGATTCAGGGATGACAAGGATTTTAGCACCGAGGAATACTTTCTGCTTGAAAACCCTACATTTGCAGGGTGAAGAAGATATTGATCATACGTTTTAGTTCCATTGGTGATATAGTCCTTACCACTCCGGTTATTCGTTGTGTAAAGCAACAACTAGGAGCCGAAATACACTTCTTGACCAAGAAGCGCTTCCGACAGGTAGTCGATCCTAACCCCTACATCGATCAGGTACATGCCATTGATAAGAAGGTTAGCGAAGTAATGCCGGAATTGAAGCGTGTAGGTTTTGATCATATCATCGATCTTCATCGAAACTTGCGCTCCTTGCAAGTGAAACTGGCCTTAAGAGCCCCCAGTCACTCTTTTGATAAGCTCAATTGGCAGAAGTGGCTCATGGTAAGATTTAAAGTGAATCGATTACCAGATATCCATATTGTTGATCGATATTTAGCTACCACATTGCCCCTTGGCATTCAGAAGGATGGCCAAGGACTGGATTACTTTATCCCCGAGGCGGATGAGGTTGATCCTGCAACCATACTCCCTGCGAATGCCAAGGGGTATATAGCTTTCGTCATCGGAGCAGCCCATGCCACCAAGCGACTTCCGGAAAGCAAGATCATCTCGATGTGTCAGAAGATCGCTCAACCTGTAATCCTATTGGGAGGACCAGGAGAGAAGGAGGTGGGAGAAAGTATAGCTGCTGCGGCTGGGGTACACGTGATCAATACCTGTGGTAGCTTGCGACTGCATCAATCTGCTTCTGTCGTCCGCCAAGCGGATAAGGTGATTAGCCATGATACGGGATTAATGCACGTGGCAGCGGCTTTTCAAAAAGAAATTATTTCGATTTGGGGAAATACCATTCCTGAGTTCGGCATGTATCCGTACTACGGTACTCAGCCCAACCGCAACACCACTCAACAAGTCAGTCATCTTTCCTGTCGACCCTGTTCTAAGATCGGGTATCAGCAATGTCCCAAAGGGCATTTCAAATGTATGATGGAACAAGAAGAAGAAGTCTTGAAAATATCTTTGAATTAAAACCACAAGGTGCAGGAGCTGACATATTATCTTAAATTTGACTAAAAAACTAGCATGGAAAAGTCAAACAACGATTCACCAAAAGAAAAAGACGCTCCTGAAAAGAACACTTCTGAAGAAAAAACTCCTGAAACTAACGCTCCTGAAAAAGAGACCCCTGAAGAAGAGAAGCCAGGCGTTTTAGAGGGACTGGAAGATAAAGTGAAGGACTTCATCAAAGATGCCGATAAAGAAATTTCGGAGAAGATTGACGCGGGTGTAAAACGAACCAAGAGCTTCTTTAGACGGCTGCTGATCGGTTTGCTAGTGCTAGCAACTTTAGCTGGTGCTGGTTATATGCTATATGCGAATTATACCTATAGCGAAGGGACGAGAGCCGGTAACCTCATCAAGATCTCCAAGAAAGGTATGTTATTCAAAACCTACGAGGGACAGCTGAAATTGGGCGGTATCGATCTAAGCAATACCAATGAAGGCTTAAGCGATACCTGGAGCTTTTCTGTGAAAGATGAAGCTATTGTCAAGCAATTGGAAAAATTGCAAGGGCAAAGAGTCGTTTTGCGCTATAAAGAGATCAACCAATCTATGCCTTGGCAAGGAGATACCAACTATTTCATTGTATCGATTGAACCTCAGGAGTAAGAGCATACACGATTCAGCTTAACAAACTCTGCGTGGCACCTGCTTATGCGGTAATTCACCTATTGCCTCGGTCCAAGCAAACTGATCCGATGGTCCTCTTGCCCAGTGCCAGACCCAACCCTGGCACATTGTTGCACAGTCTATCGAGGAAAGATTTGCGGTATGAAAAAACTAATTTCTTTCCTGTTGATGTGCATGTGCATAAGTGCTGTGTATGGTCAGACCGACTTTAATTTCTTTTTATCTCCCACTGGAGGTGTCGGACTGAGAACGCAGCCTGCGGTCATCTATCGACAAGGCGGATTTGGTTGGGCTACTGACTTCAGATATCTGTCAGAAACTGTGGATACTTCATTTTCTACCCCCCACCAATACAGATTGGGAATGGACTTCGGCTAAAGTTGGCGGGACCAATTATTTGTTTTTACTGGATTAGGTTATACCGTGCGTCGAGATCGTGGGGTTCCAGTTTGTGAGGTTTGTGGCTTTGTCTATAGAGGAGGCCCCATACGATTGAGGCATCAATTTTGGGAAATTCCCATCGGCATCAATTACCACTTCCTCCCAAAGAGACGATTAAGTCCCTTCCTCGGTGCCAGCACTATTTTTTCACATGCTGCAACGGAAGACAATTATGTCTCCTGGGCTTTTCAGTGGCGACTAGGAACTTCCTTTCGTATCGGAAATACTACTACGCTTCAGCTAGTGCTCTACACTTTAGGAAACCGTCGGACTCGAGAAAACCCGTACTACACGTTCAGAGAAGCCGGTGCCCAACTGAGTTTCGTCAAGGTTTTTCGCAAGTCTGAATGATGGCCGAATACAAACTTCATTGCCCGCTATAACAAAAGAAATACTATGAGGTACTTCCTTCTTTTCTTGATGTTAATCGGACTCTTTTGTCAACTACAGGCGCAGTCCAAGTTAAACCTATTCCTGTCACCAAACACCTCGGTCGGCATCAATAAAAATACAGCCCAGATTTTACCCAGCAGTGGTTTGCGTTGGGAAACAGATCCTGCTTTCTTCAATACTTTTGAAGATGGAAAATCAAGAATTCCTTTTCATCTAAAGGTTGGGGTAGAGGGCGGTGTCAGTTGGAAAGAAAGGTTTTTTCTCTTTACCGGTTTTACCTATACGCTCCGTTTTGACGAAGGCTATCCTAGCTGTGACTTCTGTGATATGGCTCCTCCTGAATTCACTACCAGTCTGCATTATAAGTTTTTAGAAATACCCATTGGCTTCAATGTATTGCTCACTAAAGATAGGCCCGTTGATCCTTTCATTGGTGCTAGCATCTTTTACACCTTACCCGCTGGAGACCATCCCTATAGGTCCTGGGCATGGCAATATCGCGCTGGGACTTCCATGCCTGTATCGGAAAACTGGTCTATTCAGACGGCCTTGTATATGCAAGGAAATCCGAATGTGCAGGAACAACCCTATTACATTTTCCGTGAATTCGGTTTACAGGTGAGCTTTCTAAAAGTATTTCGGGGGGCTCGAGACAAGTAGGTTTCTGATTTCGGTATGCTCAAGCGTAAGTCCAATTTTCTCAACAGTTGACGCTTTGTGAAATAGCGAAAACAGGTAACTTGTGGCTTTGACCGGCTATTCCGGATAGCGAAGGGAAAGTTTCATGATACAATTGACTAATCTTATGAGAGTTACCGCCTGTGAACTTAGCAATGACAGCAAGCAATTTGAGAAAGATTGGGACCAATTGGTCGCTCATTGCCAATCCAATAGAAGTGAATTGGTCCTCTTATCAGAAATGCCTTTTCACCCTTGGATCGCGAATCAGGCCTCGGTAGATGATTCCTTAAAAGATGCCGCGGTGCAAGCGCATGAAGAATGGTTACAGCGAATAGATGAATTAGGAGATGCAATAGTAGCCTATTCCAAACCCTGGATACAAGAAGACAAGTTTTTCAACACAGCTTATATCTGGACTAAAGAGACAGGACACCTCAAGGCACACACCAAGTATTTCTTCCCGGAAGAAGACGTATTTTATGAGGATACCTGGTTTGATAGGGAACCCAAACACTTCGAATTGATAGAGGTGAGAGGAGTGAAGCTGGGGTTCCTACTCTGTACGGAGCTATGGTTCACCGAATATGCACGAAAGTACGGATTGGAAGGGGTAGATCTGCTACTATGCCCCAGAGCAACTGGAGCTTCCTCCGTTGCACAGTGGACCCGGGCTGGGCAAACGCTGTCGGTGATTAGTGGCGCTTATTGTCTCAGTTCCAATCGCGCTGGACTTGGAGAAGATAATTTCAAACGGGGTGGCACAGGCTGGATTGCCCAACCGATGGATGGAGCATTATTGGGAACTACTTCAGATGAAAATCCTTTCCTAACACTTGAGCTTGATTTGACGAGAGCAAAATTGGCCAAGAAGGAATATCCTCTCTATGTAAATGATTGAGCTGGCCCATAATTGGCATATCAGTTCCCACTTCCGCAAGTAGGTTTTCTTTTCCCCATCAGCGACCAATTAATTCTCATAGATTAGATGTCGAACAGCACTTTTCAATCCTAATCCTAAAATCGTATTTTTGGGCAGTCAGTTTATGGATCAGATCAATTGATATGGAATCTAAAAAGTACGAAGAAGCAAAGAAAAGAGTCAAAAAGAAGAAGGAATTTAGAGAGCACCTCAAATCCTTTATCGTCACCAATGCCATTATGCTGGGCATAGGTTGGATGTACGGCTTTTTCAATGCCTGGCAAACCGTGATCTTCTTTTGGGGGATTGGTTTAGTATTTCATTATGTAGAGGCTTATGGCATTCCTGGTATGGGGAGCGACGAGGATTGGGAAAGAGAAGAAATGGAAAAGGAATTGAAGAATCTGGGCGGCACAGAGGCTGATTTGGACCTGATGCGAGAAGAACAAGCTACCGACGAATTCCTGGACTTGGACTCCCGGCGGCCCGTGGAAAGAAAAAATTATGACGAGGGAGATTTGGTGTAAAACTCCTTAACTGATCTCCCATTCTGCTAGGCACCTAGTACTTAGCAGGATTCTCGGTCTTTTCCCACCAATAGGCTTGATCTTTAATTCAAAGAGATTCGATCTCCCGACTTACATTCTCAAATTAAAGACAAGCGATTATGAAAGCAAAACTCCTTGGCGGATTCTTTGGACTGGGCTTAATTGCCATGGTCCTACTTGGTATGAAAAGTGACTACCAAGACAACCTTGGCATAGAATCACACCTGAATTTGGAATACTACAATGGACCTGATGCGGATGCAGACAAACACAAACTGGATCTGTATTTACCTGAAAATAAGACGGAAGCACCGCTGCTGCTATGGATTCATGGTGGGGCTTGGGTAACTGGCGGTAGAAAACAAGAAGCAGGGCTAGCCAAGCACTTGGTGGCAAAGGGCGTCGGTGTAGCGGTGATGAGTTACCGCTTAAGTGATGGTAGATGGATGAACCCCAATTTTACCGGTTCAGCAAAACATCCCGATCATATCCAGGATTGTGCCCGCGCTTTAGCCTGGCTGAAGAAGCAAGCAAAAGAATACGGTTACGATCCCCAGAACTTCTTTGTAGGGGGGTATTCAGCCGGTGGACATTTATCAGCGCTCATGTGCATGGACGAGCAGTATTTGAAAGCAGAAGGCTTATCCTTTGCCGATCTGAAAGGGGCGGTTCCCATGGCTGGTGCCTACGATATGGTGGCTTATTACAATACCCATGTAGAGGCAAACGGTAAGGAAATGGCAGATAGCCACGTCTTAGGGGTATTCGGCGAGCTGGATGATGTAAAACAAGCTAGTCCAACGGAGTATATTGATCCCTCGATCATTCCTATGTTAGTGGTTTCGGAAACAGATACCTATGATTATACCAAGGTCTTGGAAGATAGGGTAGGGGATAAGCCGCACATTGAATTCTATCATGTCCGAGACAAGAATCACTCTGCTTTATATCTCGATATGGCCAGGAATGCGGATAGCGAGCATACACAAGAGATAGCACACTATATATTACGAGTCAGTCACGGAGAAATTACCAAGTAAAGAAGAAAGGACAATTCTCTTCTCATATACTTTACCAATTATAGGTTGTTAGGGAGAGGTTTTGTCCTCTCCCTTCTTTCGAGCAGTAAAACATACAGTATTGTATGGTATGTATAAATCCCTTATCTTTGTAGCATGGCAAGGTTGTCGAAAGAAGATTGGTTGGAAGAAGGGTTTAAAATCCTCAGAGAGTTTGCGCAGGACAGGCTGCGAATCCTCTACCTCTGTCAGCGCTTGAAGGTGACAAGGGGCTCTTTCTATCACCACTTCAGTAGCATCGAAAACTATGTAGCCAGTTTGATGCAACGGTGGGAAAAGGACAATACCAAGAGATATATTGAGGCGGCCAACAAGAAGAGTGAAGCCCAAGACAAGATGAATGTCTTGAATGATCTCATTTTACAGCAGGATCACGCCATTGAAGCGGCCATTCGCTCCTGGGGTTTTTATCAACCCTTAGTGAAGGAATATCTAGATCGAGTAGACCAAGTGCGGATCAGTTACCTCGAAGAGATTTTTCGAGCGAAGGGGTATGAGCAAAGGGAAGCCAGTATCATGGCTGAGTTGGAGTACGCGCTCCTGATCGGCGTCCAGCATCGCTATCCCGGGAAGTTTGGGAAAAGAGTACGAAGTCTTTACCTGAAGTATGCCCAGCTGGTCGAAGACGATCTTAAATAGGTTATTATTTTTTGTCCAAATACATACAATACTGTATGGTATGCTAAATTAAAGAATTATGAAAAATATCCCGATCGAAAAAGAATGGAAACGAATTCGTGAGCATTTCCGCCGGAGTCGACAAGCCAATTCTCATTTCGTTATTAGCTTGGTGGACGATGAAGGCTATCCCCGCACCATGCCCATTGGGTCGGTGATGCTCAACCGAGAGCCTGGAGGCTATTTCTTCGAAAAATTCACCAGTACCTTTTCTCGCTATGGCACTCCAGGACAAAAGATCTGCATGCTAGCGGTAAATACGGGTCGTTGGTTTTGGATCAAATCCATTTTTAAGGGCCGTTTTGAGCGTCCACCAGCCATTCGTCTCTATGGTCGCTTAGGGGAGTTGAGAGAGGGGACACCGGAAGAGCGGGAACCCTTTCAGCGTATGGTACGGCCAGTGCGAGGCACCAAGGGGCATCGCCTCATGTGGGAGGATATGAGTCGGGTACGGGAGTTGATCTTTGATCGAGCGGAGGGGGCTAATTTGGGTAAGATGACCGAAGCACTTTGGAAGGAATTTGGAACGAGAACTACCGAAAAAGTCCTTCTCTAGACTTGTCAAGAATCCACCTTTCACCCTTTTGTTGAGGTAAACCTTTTTGCCTAGACTCCCACTAGAGTAAGCCTTTTGAGGCCTAATCGACCCCGCCGATTAGGCCTTGTTTCTTTGATACTGAAGAAATATTCAAATGTTGTGGAAGAAGATACCTTTAGTAAGCTATGGTGAAACGGTGTGATCGTGTTGTCCGGAGTCCTAGAAATGGGTACTCGAAGTAAAGGATTCCTGCAACAATTTCGCCAGCTGGGTTGTCCTGACTTTGTAAGTTGTTCTTCTATCGGTGAAGAACTTACCGGTATACTAATATGGGATAACATGAAATGGCTATATTTTGTATTGGGATTCACGTTATTGGGATGCCAGCAAGCAGAAAGAAAAACTATGCGAGAAGATCGACATATTGCCATCGAACCTGAGCTTAAGTTGTGGGTGGAAACATTCGGGGAAAAAGGGCAGGAGGCCTGTTTGTTGATATCAGGCGCAGGAGCCAATAGCTCATTCTGGTCGGACCGACTTTGTCAGCAATTGGTGGAACGAGGGTTTTATGTAATAAAATATGACCATCGTGACTTTGGTTATTCAACAAAGATTGATTGGGATGAAGATCCCTATGACTTCATGCAACTGGCGAAAGATGCTCTAGCCTTATTGGATGAATTAGGTGTGAACCAAGCACATGTGGTTGGACACTCGATGGGAGGATTTATTGTCCAGTTAATGGGGATTCATTTTCCTGATCGCATTCTCTCGATGACTTCTATTTCTTCCTCTACCAGTTCACCAACCGTTCCGCCGCCACCAAAAGAGACTTGGGATATATTTTTGTCCAATCATCCCCAGAACAATTTTGAAAAGGACTTGGCTGGCTTTATGAAGGTTTGGGACTATTTGAATGGGACTGCTGATTTTGACGAAGAATTGGCCGTTGCCTACACCAAGAATCTGTACGAGCGGCAAGCTATTGATGGAGCGCTCGGAGCCACGCATGTCAAGGCGCAAGAGACCCTCACGGACAGAACAGAAGCATTAGCCACCGTCAATATTCCGACCTTAGTCATGCATGGAGAGGAGGACTACGCTGTTGATAAATATGGAGCTGTACAAACGGCTGCCTCGATCCCGAATGCGGAGCTGGTGTTAATCCCCAAAATGGGTCATCTTCCATTCAACCATGAAATTCTCGCAAGCTTCGAAAACGAGATCATATCATTTATCACTAAAAATCGGCTTGGAGAAGATTAGTTTCAAGCGGAAAGATCGATAACTTTGGCGTAACTCTCAACCTGAGAATACAGAGAGGATCATGATAAAACATCAAGACCAAATATCGCTTAACGGCACTCCCGTTTTTACCGTCATCAGCCTGGAGACACCCTTGCAGGAGGCGCTGCATTTGCCTTCTGATGCTTGTTATCTCTACATTGAAAAGGGAAGTGGGCAGCGACTCGCGAAAGCAGGGAACATTCTAGCTAAAGCGGGAACGGTGATCTTATCTACCTGTGGATTGACCGTGGGTAAAATGATCTCAGAGCAACCGAAGGGCATAATGGACTCCATTATAGTCCATCTCAACAGACCCTTATTACAACAAATTTTTGAAGATGATAAGCCAACGCTCTGGGAAGAATTGCGGACACCCATTAGCCAATACGTCGTACAAACGGCCGCCAATGAGCTGGTCAATTTCTATTTTGAGGGCATCGGGCGTCTCTTTGAAAACAAAGCCGCCATCAGTGATACGATTTTAAAGATAAAACTAAAGGAGATCGTTCTTTTGCTTTTACAAACCGACAATGCGGAATCGATTCGCCAGATCATCAAGAGTTTATTCTCCGAAAGAACCTTTACCTTTAAAGAGTTAGTGGATGCTCATATTCTCAGCGCAGCATCGATCGAGAATCTTGCGCAATTAACCAACTATAGCCTTTCTACCTTCAAACGCAAGTTCAAAGAAATTTACGACACCTCACCAGGTAAATATGTCCTCGAAAAACGACTGGAGAAAGTAGCTGAATCCTTGCGCATCTCAGATGATGCCATTAGCCATATTGGCTATGATTTGGGTTTCGAAAGTCCGGAGCATTTGTCTCGGGCATTTAAGAAAAAGTACGGTTCTTCTCCCTCCTCCTACCGCTTGAGCTTTACAGTCAAGTAATTAAGCCATTTGATCAAGACCATCAGTCCAATTCACTTCAACTTTGTGATATAATTATTAATCACTAAAGATTTGGAGTTATGGATTTCATTCACCCCAAACTGAAACTTTCAGCACTATGGCTATTCATCCTTTTGAATGTCATTTTTAGAGATATTCATCAATTTACCATGAAATCTCACCTTGAAATGTTGCTTACGGGCTACTACAATGGCATGGAAGTCACTGAAATGCTCATGCTAGTCGGAGGCATCGTTCTCGAGATTCCCATAGCCATGGTCCTCTTTTCCCTATTGCTCAAGCGCAGAATCAACCGATCGGTTAACCTGATTGCCGTCATTATTACCGCAGGCTTGTTTTTGGTGGAACCTCCCAGTGATTTAGATGACTGGTTTTTTAAGATCGTCGAGTTCCTAGGATTCATAGCAATTCTATGGACCCTTAGAAATTGGAAGCACGATGAAGGCACGCCTGTCTTATCCCTTCGGTAGAAATTGATCCCCTTGACCATTTGATCACCATAAAAAAGAAAGAGTTATGCTTTTAGAGAAGTTGTTTGCAACGGGGCGAGACCGTAGAGTTTTGCTTTCCATCACCTGGGTATTTGTCTTGATGAATATGATCTATGCGGATATCCTAAACACCTTGAAGCCAAGCTACCTGTCGGAATTGGAATACGTAAGTACAAATATGTCGGGAGGGGTGGTATTGTTGTTTGCAGTTCTGATGGAGGTCCCCATCATTATGATCCCCTTATCCAGATTCGCGGAGCGCAAAACCAATCGGATACTACACCTGGTAGCCGTACCGCTGTCCATCCTCTGGGTCATAGTGCCCTCCATTGTATCATCGGGTACGCCTTTGTCCTATATATTCTTTGCTACGGTAGAGGTGTTGGCCATGCTGTTTGCGCTGTATGTTGCCCTGAAATGGCCTGCAGAGGAGCCTTTATCCTAAGGCTACTATTTAAATCACTCAATACAATAGACAGTTACAAACATGAAAGCTTTTGCATATAGAAAATACGGTACCCCTACGGATGTACTGAGTCTAGAAGAGTACCCCAAACCGGTGCCCAAGGAAAATGAAGTGCTCATCAAGGTGAATGCCTGGTCCCTAAATCCGGCAGAGTGGCACCGACTTCGGGCGAGTATTTGGATGCTCAGATTGTCGAATGGCTTGTGGGCTCCAAAGCAGCCTATTCTTGGAGCGGATGTAGCTGGTGTGGTGGTAGCGGTCGGAGGGAAGGTGTGTTCATTCAAAGTGGGAGACCGAGTGATGGGTAGGAACTTTTCGGTTGGGCTTGCGGAATATGCTTGTCTGGCGGAAGGTAAAACGGCGCTGATTCCCGAGGCCATCTCCTTTGAAGAGGCGGCGACCATTCCGCTGGCAGCAACCACCGCCTTGATCGCTTTGCGCGACAAGGGACAGATCCAGACTGGCCAGAGGGTCTTGATCAATGGAGCGTCGGGGGGCATTGGTACTTTCGCGGTGCAGTTGGCCAAGCATTTTGGCGCAGCGGTGACAGCAGTGTGTAGTGGTAAAAATGAAGCACTCGTTCGCTTGCTAGGATCGGAGGAAGTCATTGACTACGAGCGAGAAGATTTCAGCGGAAGGGAGCCCTTTGATCTCATAGTCGATTTAATCGGTAATCGTCCTACTCAGGAACTCAACCAGGCACTAAGTCCTACCGGTAGATGCGTGATGGTGGGGTATTCTAATTTCAAAAACCTGCTTAACTTCCTACTAAAAGGGGCTTGGCTTTCGAAGACTACTGCTAAGCATTTCCTCACCATGGATGCCGAAACGGTAACTGCGGACCTAGATTTTGTATTGAACTTGGTCAGCGAGGAAGCGATCCAAGTTGTAATAGATCGAGTCTATGATTTTTCTGATATCCCCAAAGCCTTTGAATACTTAGGGACAAGGAGAGCCAAGGGGAAGATTGTAATTAAAAGTTAGCGTTGGCAGCAGCTGTGTTGTTAATTTTGAACTCACTACATTTACTATTCGAATTTTCTTTTCGATTTAGTACATGAAGGGATTGAAACTAATTTACGCAAGTTCAAAATGACCAAGCAGATGAAAACCTTTACCAACCAAGATGTAGAAAACTATTATGATCATACGGAGCCACACTATCGAATGTGGTGGAAACTCGATGCCAGTATGGGCCTCCATTATGGGGTATGGGATAAGGAAGTCAAAAGTTTGAAGGATGCGGTTATTAATACCAATCGGGAATTGATGCTACTTGGGGAGATCCCCAAGGGGGCAAGTGTCTTGGATGCCGGTTGTGGGGTAGGAGGGAGTAGTATTTTTCTAGCCAATGAAAGAGGCTGTCAAGCCAAGGGTATCACCCTCAGTGCCAGACAAGTTGCTACGGCCACAAAATATGCCGAACGACATGGAGTAGAGGAGCTGGTTCAATTTGAGCAGCAGGATTACACCAATACAACCTTTGCTGCAAACTCTTTTGACTACGCCTGGGCCATTGAAAGTATGCAGACTGCTCAGGATAAATCGCTTTTCTTTCAAGAAATAGCCCGAGTGCTGAAACCCGGTGGACGCCTGCTGATAGCGGATTGTTTCAAGTCCCACGCCTATGACATTAAGCAAGAACCAGACATGCTAACTATGCTCAATGGTTGGGCTATTTCCGACATCCTTACCCTGGAGGAGCTGGAGGAGGTAGCGGGAAACTTTGGCCTACGACTATCCGGTAGAAGGAATGTTACCAAAGAAGTAAAGCCCTCTGTAAATAGAATCTATTGGGCGGCTTTAGCCGGTATGATCGGAACGAAGGCCTACAATCTCGTCTACAGCGCGACCTACTTTTCCAAAATCCATTATAAAACTGGCCTCGCCCAGTATAAGACCTATCGGAAAGGACTTTGGGATTATGAGCTACTAGCTTTGCAAAAGGCTTGAGGTGTAATCAAAAAGGTGATTTTTGTTAAAATTCGTGTATTTTGTAATCAAATAATTGATTTTACGATCAAATATTCGTAAATTAGTGTCATTGTTGACCTAATGAGAATACCATGATCAAATTGACGATTAAAGATGAAACGTCTACAGGTGGCCTATTGCAAGAATGGGAATTGCCGGTAGAAAATGAATGGGTAAGTGTACGAGATCTCATTGCACAACGTGTAAAGGCTGAAGTGGAGGACTACAATAACAAACAGGAGTCTTCCCGCCAATTACTCGTAAACCCAACCGCTAAAGAACAAGCGCTCAACTTGTTCTCGAGAAAGAAAAGAACCCTATGGATAGATACTGAAAAGCAAATTTATCTTGCCTGGGCAGCCTTCACCCAAAATGGCTTCTTCGTATTGGTTAATAATTTTCAAGTAGAATCACTAGACAAAGAAATACTGGTCAACGATGAGACAGTTGTCAGCTTTATTAAACTCACCCCTCTCGTTGGAGGGTAAGTAGTGTGACAATAGTAATCGTGAAGTTTCTGGTAGTGAATTTTAT